>JBHLPN010000155.1:0-7568 GCA_048939445.1 Promethearchaeota archaeon
CATTTTATAACATGCTTAAAATGTGGGAAAATGAAGAAAATAGGTAGTTAAGCAAAAAGTCTTCTTATTATTTCTTGTTCTTCAATATTTGCTAAAAAAGTGAGTTTAATCAATTTCTTATGACTCCTCGAACCAGAGATTATTTGAATTTGGCTTGATGATAAATTCAATTTTGTTTTTATAATAGATATTAATTCTTTATTTGCCTTATTTTGTATTGGTTTTGATTTTAGAAAAACTGTTAAAAAATCTCCATCATTAACTATTTTTAACTTTTTGGAGTTTGTTCTAACATTTAAAAATAAAATATAAGTAGTCTCTGAATATTTTTTTAAAAATTTCATTTATATAATAAGATGTTTTGATAAATTAAATAAATTCATCTATCCTCTCTTTCAAGAGATTATATGAGGGTTTCGATAGTCTAATACCTCCAGCTAACTTATGTCCTCCACCAACACCTCCAAATTCTTTTTTTATATTAGTTATTATTTTATTTACTCCATTTGTCTTATTTTTCTCAAGATATTTTCTTGAGCATCGTATACTTAATTTGAATGTGCCTGATTTTTTTTCAGGACCACCTAAAAATAAGATTTTATTTGGATCGAATAGTTCATTCACAGCACTAAAACTAGCTGTATCTGACCAGTTGCTGGGTGGTATTTTTCCTTTTACTTCTATAAATATTGCCTTTTTGGTTTCATAATGAGGGATTTCCCTTGAAAGAGTTCTTAAATCTTTAGAAAGATTCTCAATATATTCAAAATACATATTTTTGGCGTAACGAGTAATTGATTTTAATTGAATTATAGAAATAGCGGCACTAATATTCTTAAAACATAAGATATTCAATAACAGAGCATGTTCAAAAACAAACTTTAATAATCCTAATTTATGGGGAAGTATGGCATAATGTCCCAAACTGTCAATACCTATTTCTTTTTGAATTAATTGGACTTCAGATTCATTTAAATCAATTAATTTAGTTCTAGGATTAATATTTAATGAATTTAAGAAGGAATTGATTTTTTGGTCTGATTCTCCTCCAAATTGGCTAAGAAAGGGTAAAATACTATATTTTAAACCATTCTTTATCGATTCGTGCATATTTCCAAAAAGAATCAAGCCTTTTTTATCTTCAATAAGTTCTTCATCCACTAATTCTTCGTAGATTTCACGATTAAATGATTGTAGCTTATCCATTGGTTTTAATGAATCTCCAGCAATACCGATAACTGTTAACCATCCCTGTTTTATAATAGAGCGATTTATTTGTTTTGCAAACATATATGTTAAAGTAGCTCCTGCAATGTGTTCAAGTCCATCATAACCGTATATTGTAGGATTTATGAAAAATAAATTCTCAGGTAAATGATCAAAATGTATGTCATCTTCTACCTCATGGTGATCAAGAATAAAAAAAATTTCTTTTCTGGCTTCAATAATTGGTATTAATTCTTTTAAGTTAGAACCCACATCTGTAAAAATGAAAGCATTTTTTTCAGATTGCCTACTTGAGAGAATACCCTTTAAATAATTTTCCCAAGAAACGGATCTATTATAAATAAAATAATCATAATTAATTTGCATTTTATATAACAAATTCTGGATTATATGAAGGCAACTTATTCCATCAGCATCATTGTGAGAAATGATTACGAGATGTGCAAAGGACCGATCAATGAATTCATCTACAGCTCTGTTAAAATCTTCTAAGAATTTAGTTTTATCAGGAGTTTGGGTCATTTATATCATTATTTCTTAAGTTTTTAGATTGTTTAGTACAGTTAAATGTTATAATTATTAATACTTAGTATTAGAATTCAAGGAATGTGATTTTTCTAAATGCATTATTTTAATATTCTTATTTTATTTTAAAACCTAATAAATTCCAAATAAATTCTAAAATTATAAATATTCCTATTTTACATCGCTTTTTTGAAGAAATGAAGAAAATGAGTCAAAAATTAAAATCAATAGTAAAATTATTTAATTTTATTTTATTTTTTGTTCTAAATACTTTATAATTAAACATTGAAAATGCCAAATAAAAATCGGAATTATAATATAGATTGTATAAAGATTTATACAGCCTTTTTAATTGTTTCTTTACTATTAATTCCGTCAGTTTTAAGTGGCACAAATTTTAATGATGTAATTGATGATCCTAACCTTAAAATAAGCGATTTCTCAAAGGACGATTATAACCCTATACTTACCGAAGAAAAGTACGGACTTGGAAATATAACTTTATATGATGTTGATTTTAGCGAATTAGAGGAGGGTTTTAAAATTTATAATGATACTTATCCAGATATTTGGGAAGATCATAACTCGGGTGCTTTAAACATGACCCAACAAAGCATGCAGTTCGTAGAAACTATTGATCTGGCAGTAATAGATAATTTGAATGATAATATAGAAGATAACGACATTATTACAGTTAAATTGAATGAAAGTATATCTGTTGAATATAATGACTCAGCTAAGGGATATTTAATTTATCATCCCCGTTTGAATCCAAGCAGATTATTGGAATTTTATGTTGATAATGGAACTAACATTTTCGAGTTAAATTCTGAAGATGATTATACTATCGATAACAATGAGTTTATTGTATTTGATTATGAAACCTATTTTCAACAAACTTCTTATAATTTTACAATGTATCTCATATGGGAATATGAATTATATATCCAAGAATGGAGTTTAACTCAATATGATGAATCTGAGTTAGTTTTAAATGAGGTAGAACAAAATTTTACTGTTAAATTTAAATATTTTTTTAATTTATATGGAAAAAAATTCGGACAAACTATTCAAGATAATCTAGATGATGCTGATAATATTTATGTCGCTTTAACAATGAATCTACCTGATAAAAATCTACTGAATGACCACAATCTTGTATTAAATGATATTCCTGTTGATGATATTAATGATCATTTAAATCCGGATTACTCAGTCAATATTTTATTATCAGATCGTTTCTCGCCAAATATGAGTTCTGTTTTATTGAATTTCACATCTTTATTTACCTTAAAATTCGTTAATCCTGTTGAAAATACTTGGGCCATAGATCGACTCGTATCTATGGGAAATATACGTGAGAGAATATATTTCCCATCAATAATAGCGGGGCCAAAGCATATTTATCTCAAATATCTATCAATTTATGAATATACAGTCCATACTTTTCAAATTATAGGTACAAGTTCCTTATTTAAAAGAGATGTTATATATTATTATTTGAATGCTTCAATAACAGGAAGAGAGGGAATGGAAATAGCATTACCATACCTAATTGCTGGAGAAACTTGCCCTATTTTAATTAAATATTTCACAACTCACTCTTTAAAAATGATCATAACAGATAATATTAAAATGCCATTAGTTGGAGCAAGTATCGAAGTGTATTATTACGGTCGGCAGTATGGAACTTACATATCAAATGATAAGTCTCAACCAATAGCACCTGGAACTACTAATGAACTTGGAGAAATTATAATTAATAATGTTCCTATTGGTAATTATACAATTAGAACCTATTACAATGGAATATTCTTGACAGAATCAACAGTAAGTACCGAAAATGATATCACTTATATCCACACTAATTATCCTCATTTTCCTCTTTGGATAATGATATTTGGAATGATAAATGGAATTATTCTACTCTTTGGAGCATTATTTTATTTAAAAAGAAAGAAAATGCGATAAAACCTTGATTGTCATCTTTTGTGATAATATTGATGATTTTATTCTTTTCCTAGAAAAAAGAGTAATGAATGAAATTTTCTATGAAATAAAAGAAATTAAAAATGACGTTAATTTATCAAATAATTTGACTTCGGAAATCATAATTCATTACTTAGCAAAAATCTCTAATACTATGATACTATATGAAACAAAACAAAGTATAAGAGGACCTAGTGATTCAAATAGTCGTGAAGAAGTAATTCAATCATTACAAACTATTTTTAATCAAGTAGATTCTTCATTAAAACTTGTAAAAGGAAAGATAAGAGAGATATTTCTATCCTATTCTTCCTAAAAGCTATTTATGATTTACAGTTTCTCCGTATCCAATTAACCTATAACGCCTATTTATAATTCTTGAAATTGCATAGATAAAATTTTCTGGAGGACATATTGGTGGATTTAATTTTAAAACTACACTATTTTTTAATAATTTTGTGACTGTTCCACCTGTTTTTTCTGTTCCAACCACTAATAAGAGTTTTTCATTATGCTTAAGTGAATGTACTCTGAGCATTTGCTCGGAACCAACTACTCGATCTAAAAGACTTATTTTTAACTCCACTTCGTCGAGTACTTCAGGCAAAGTACCTGGCTTTCCAACCAAATGACCTATTAAGTGATCACCTTTAGTTAAAGCAGGATCTAATTTAGTTCCTAAACCAATAAGCCCTCCCGGTTTTGCATTATCCAATAAATTATTTCCTTGACTAATACTTACAACTGTTGACTTTATGGGAAGATAATCATCTTTTACATGTAAACCTGGTCGGATTTCAATTTGGTCACCAACTTCAATCATACCTTGTAAAACAGACCCACCTATTACCCCACCTTTTAAATCTTTAATTTCTTTTCCAGGTCGATTAATATCAAAAGATCTCGCAATTAAAAATTGAAAGTTACCTTCACTAAATTCTGGTGATGGAATAACCTCTTCAAATGCTCTTAAAACTAAACCCATATTTGCACCAAATACTGCCGAAATTGGAATAATTGGCGCGTTTTCTGCAATTGTGTCTTTAATAAATTCTTTTATTTGTTGGTAATTTTCCATTGCCTGTTCTCGTGAAACAGCATCAATTTTATTTTGTAATATGATAATATTTTCTATTCCGGCGATGTGTAGTGCTTCTAAATGTTCTCTTGTTTGTGGTTGAGGACATCTCTCATCTGCAGCGATCAATAAACATGCTCCATCCATCAATGATGCACCACTTAACATTGTTGCCATTAAGATTTCATGGCCAGGAGCATCAACAAATGAAATATTTCTTTTAAATTCTAATTGCCCGTTGCATTTAGGGCATACAAAACGAGGTTGTCCTTTTTTCCTTGATTCTTCTGCTAAGTAATATGTTAAATACTCATCACACGTAGGACAATATAGAATAGTAGCATTAGAATATCCTAATTTTATCGAAATACCTCGTTCTTGCTCTTCTGAATGTCTATCCGTCCAATCTCCTGTTAATGATTTTACTAATGTTGTTTTGCCGTGGTCTACGTGTCCTACTAATCCAATATTACATTCTGCTTGTTTTTTTATTAATTCTTTAATATTTGAAGCTTTATTTTTAGGAGTAGGTTTAGGTTTTGCTTTTGGTTTCACTTCAGAAATGGATTTTTCTTTTATTTTGGGTGCTTCTTGAGGACCAATTTCTTCAAGCAATTTTTTGGCGTTATTAATATACTTCTGCGCTGTTGCTTTTCCAACTCCTTTAATTTTTAATTTTAATAAATCATTTGGTTTAACATTAGATAATTTCTCAATAGAATCTATTCCTGCAGCTTTCATTTTCTCTGCAGTTGCTTTCCCAATGCCACTAATATCTGTTAAATCAAATGACATGATAGTTAAATTTTAAGGTGTTATAACAGCAGTATATTATTTCCTAAGAAAAATTAAGAAGATATTTTTTATTAAATTAATCAATATATTTGATGTTTAAAAAAATATTGCGAGGAAATCAATTATTGCGTCTCAATTGTCTTGATAGCACCAGGTTTTTTGTCAAGTTCTTTATAAGAAACTCTTAAAAGACTATCCACATAAAATGTTGATACCTTATTACAATTTTTACATAAAATGTAAATAGGGGCAGGGTATTGGCTAGAATCAATATCATCCTTCTCAATTTGGAAAATAATCTTTCCTTCGCAGTGAGGACAGCTATTAAATCGAAGAGGCATAAAAACTCGATTTTTTATCTTTATAATAAATAGATATTTATTTTTTAAATCTTATATCCTATAATAAGTGTAATACTTATAATTTGATATCATTGATAATATATGGTTAGTTTTTCTCTTAAAAAATTTCTCTACGTGACAATTTTCATATTAGTTTTCTTATCTCCATTTTATATGAATTTGACTTATAATGTCATAACTTCAGGAGCGAATAAGAATTCAGAAGAGATTAGAATCTCTGATGGAAACTTAAGTATTGATTTGTCTATTTTACCTGAAATCGATTATACTTCATTAAATGATCTCTGGTATGATCCTAAAATCGAAATGTTAATTATAACTCCACCCAGAATTGATTATATTAATGCTGTGGAGCCTTTAAAAAATTGGAAGAATGAGAAAGGAGTAAAAACAGTTATCTTAAGTAATTTCTCTTTATATGAAGGAGTTGATGATGCAGAAAAAATTCGAAATATGATAAAATCGTATTATGAAACTGAAAATGTTCGATGGGTTCTTTTAGTAGGTGATACTGGAAATGGAGCTAATGAACTTCCTATAAGATATGTATACAATCCGGATACAATAAGAGTAAAGGGGGTATCTGAGACGGTTGGAGATGATGAATACAAACCTACTGATTATTATTATGCTGATCTTACAGGTACGTGGGATAGTGATGGAGATGGAAATTGGGGAGAGGCTCCGCATGATAATGATTATGGATTAGATGAGATATCATGGCGCCCTAATGTATACGTTGGAAGATTCCCTGCAGATAATGCTCTTGAACTTGAGGTTATGGTTAATAAAACTCTTAAATATGAGACTAATCCAGAAATTGGTGATTGGATGAATCGAATGCTCCTCGCAGGAGGTATCTCCAATACTATTGCTCAGATTCCTCCCGATGGAGAAGATGAGTCTATTTTAACGACCTATATTTGGCAGAATTATGTCGTATCAGAAATGAACTTCACTCATCTATGGAGATCAACCTATTATACTCCTCCAGATCCCAAAGAGCCACTAACATCTACAAGTTTTAAAAATCAAATGAATTTAGGTTATTCTACAGTAATTTTTGCCGGTCATGGGGATCCTTATGTGTATGCAGATGCATCTGGCATAATTTATACTAATATAGACGCCAATAACATATTAAATACTAACAAACTCTCTTTAATATACGGAGATGCTTGTAGTACATCTTCCTATGACGCTAATGATAATAGCATAGGAGAATATTTGATAAAAAAACAAGATGCTGGGGCTATTGGATATGTTGGAAGTTTACGGATAAATTATTATTATCCAGATGATATAACTCTAGGAGCGGTAAATAGAGGGAATGCAAAATTATTTTGGAAAGAATTTTTTGTGAATAAAAAATTTCAACAAGGCAGAGCTCTTTATGATTCTAAAATGTCATATATCAATAGTGATTATTACAAAACTGGAATTGAGATAGAAAATAAAATTATACAGGGGTCAACAAGCTTAGATTCTGAACGTAAACAACTCTTAACATATTGTCTCTTAGGAGATCCAGAAGTTGATATTTATACTAATATCCCCAAACCAGTATTAAATCCTTTTACTGAAAATATCTA
>JBHLPN010000156.1:0-7547 GCA_048939445.1 Promethearchaeota archaeon
TAGTAATATTGTTTTAAATGATTTTGTCTTTTAAAAATCTTAAATCTACATTTTTAATCTTTCGATATATTAAGAATATTAATGTATATCCAATAGCTGACCATATTATCCAAGATAAAGCTTGAAATAGATCCATATTTAAAAAATAATTTATAAAGCCTTCTAAAACATAAAATCCAAAATCATTCAAATCACCTGGGAAATCTACTACTTTTGGATTAAGATCAATTGCAATAACTTGATGTGTATTGTTTTTTAAGGTTTTAAATATGTTAGCTATAGTTAAATTTGTTGGAACAGCTAACTTTATTTTAATAAAAGTATTTAAATCCTCATTTGTATGAATATCACTACCTCCTATACAGGTTAGATTATTATTTAAACAGTAAGTCCTTATTTGTTGGTATTTGGTACTATAACTACCTCCATTAACAATTTCAAATCCATCAACGCCCCAATCTCTTAATTGGCTCAAATTATAAGGGACCCCGTATCCTCCATTTGGATTCGGATCATAATTGTAGTGATTTACAGTTATATATCCTCCATGTGATTTAACATAAGATATCAAATCAGATGCGTTCATAGCAATCGGTCCACCGGGAGTATAAGATTCAAGTGGTACAATTTCTTCAGCAAGCCCAAAATAATTCATATGAATGTCATTCTCGTGATCGGTCCATTCTTCTGCCATGAACACGACAAAATTTAATCCATGTTGAGCTACATAATTTTGAGCCATTGTTGCGCCTCTTATATTATCATGGTCAGAAAATGCAGCTCCTGAGATTCCTTGTTGTATGTACCAATGTATCCTTTCTTCAACTGTAAGCCAGCCATCAGAATATGTTGTATGAACGTGAAAATCGAATAAAAATTCATCATCTTCGAGTGGCACTATAGGAATTATTTTATGGGGAGTGAAAGGAGTAGAGATTAAAACAATATTACCGCAAATTAATAAAGCACCAATTCCAAAATAAAAAATAATTTCTTGTGTAACTCGCTTTTTTGCTTTTTTTCTTGTTTTTCGGAATAAGAATTTCTTAGAGATGTTAAGTGTAAGCTTTGGATGCAATAATTTGAGAATAATATGAGCTACTTTTATGAAAATGAGAACAAGGCAAATATGAAATCCTAACTGAATAGGCACCATAAAATATCTACCTACAAAAAAATAACCTTGAATAGCAAAACCAATAAGAACGTATATTCCTATTATCAAAACGGCTAGAATTAATACTTGAAAAGAAAAAGAAATGATGTCAGCCAGGGGATAAGTAATATATCTATATTTCTCTGAACTAAACATACCCTTCTTCTTTAAATATAAATAAATTCCTCTTAGAATCGGATAAAAAATCAAAAAGAGATACATCCATGTAAATTCATACTCTAAAACATAGGCAATTGTATAAAAAGGCTCTATAATATATCTAAGAAATGGTAATTCACTTGAAAATTCCGATGATATATCGACTTGTCCAAGAGCATCATAGAATATTACAGTTCTTTGTCCGAGAATAGATAAAACTACAAGAAACACAAACCATACCAAGAAAACAAAAGAAAAAATCGTGAAAAACTTATTTTTTTTAATTAAAGATCTAATATTCATAATAACTATTTTTATTCAACTTATTAATAAACTTTAAAACAACATAAAGAGATATCTTCCAGTCAAAAATTTTTAACTTAAAATATAATTATCTAACGTTCTTAACGATGATTCAAATTTTTGGTAAATTCTAACATCTACAATAGGGAACGTATTACAAATTTTTTTTCTTAGATCTTTTTCATTCATCTTGCAAGATTTAGATGGTTCTCTACCTTTTAAGATCAAATATAATATTGGCATTTGAGGGTTAGACGGATGAATATCAAAATTCAGATATTTTATTGAAGATGATAATTTTTCCATAATATACGCTTCAATATCATTCTTACTTCTCATTTCAATACTAAATTTAATTGTTTTCCATAAATATTTCCGATTAATTAGTCGAATTTTTTTTACCTCTTTTACGAACTTTCCAGATTTTTTTGAAATTTCTACTAAAAAAACACCTCGGTTAAATGAATTATCTATGGAACATGCTGCTTCTGAAGATCCTGGGTTATATATCCAATCTTCAAGTATAAATTGCTTATGAAAATGACCTAAAGCTAAATAATTTACTCGGTGTCGTAGAGGTTGAATATCTTCTAATTTGATTCCGGGAACATTTTCCATTTGACCTTCGATACCAAAATGCTGCAAAAGAATAACAAATAACCCATTATCATTAAATATCGCCTTTCTTATTCTTGAAAGAAAAGAAATTGGTTTTTCGCCAAGATAGCGAGTACCATAAACCATTACGTTTTTGATTTGGATTTTACCTCCTTTTTTTGTTTCAAAATTATAAAACTCAAACATTTTTTCAGAAGGAGCTTCTATCTCAACATCTAAAAGGATTATCAATCCTAAATTGTTTAAAAATTTTAACCATGACTGACCTCGCCTTTCGAATCTAACTCCTCTTGAAAATTTTCTGATATCATGATTACCCTCAATTGCTATGATCAAAATAGTTCCATTCGTAAATTCTTTGAAATTCTTCAATAATTTAACAATTTTCATTAATTTTCCTGGTAACATTTCTAAGGAAGTAAAGACATCTCCACCTAATAAAATAAAATCAACATGATGCTTAATCGCTAGTTCCAATATTTCTTGAAAGGCTTTAATAAAATCGTTAGATCTATAATTATTACGATATTGAGAAGCGCCAAGGTGTATATCACTGGCATGAATAAATTTAACTTTATCATAGTGAAATTTTTTTGAAATTGATTTACTACCAAATATATCTTCAAAACAATTCTCAACGGTCATAAAACATCTTATAAAATTTTTTTCCAAGTAAATTTAATACTTATATAATTACCCACTTTTTAAGTAATAAAAGTCTAAGAAAGCAGTGAATAGACAAAATTATTATTTTTTTTTGAATTATTCAACTTATCACTATTTAAATATGAATTAATGTTAAAATGCTGAGTAAAGAACCAAACTATAAGATCGGAGTGATTCATGGAAGATTTCAAATATTACACAATGACCATATAAAATATCTCTTAGCAGGTAAACAACTTTGTAACCATCTCGTGGTTGGTATTACTAATCCTGATCCCTCCTTAACAAGAGATTCAAAGGCTAATCCCCATAGGAGTACTCCAATAGCAAACCCATTAACTTATTATGAACGCTATGTAATGGTACAAGCAGCCTTGTTAGAACAAGGTTTAGAATTTTCAGAATTTTCTATTGTCCCATTCCCTATTAATGTGCCAGAATTAATTAAATTTTATGTGCCAATCGATGCGATTTTCTTTTTGACTATATATGATGATTGGGGTAGACAAAAGAAACAATTATTCGAATCTTTAGGATTGAACATTCATGTCTTATGGGAAGTACCTCTTGAGAAAAAAGGACTTAGCTCAAGTGATATTCGTGAAGCCATGATTAATGATAAGCCATGGGAACATTTCGTCCCTACAAGTGTAGTAAGAATGGTGATTGAATGGAATATAATTGACCGCCTTAGAAAATTAAATCTTCCAAATTCATAAAAATAATATTATTATCAATTTATTTTATTAAGAATAAAATTTCATTTTTAACAATAATTATTAATAGCATTCTTACCAATTAAGAATTAAAAAAAATATTTCTTGGTGGAAAAAAAATCACTTTATTTCAAATTGATCGAATTATTGTAATTTATTTAACTCAAGGAATTTTAGTGATTTTTTTTGTTGCACTAGCATACCAGATATTAAAAAGGAGAAGACAAAGAATAAATCTTATTTTTTCTGGATTCTTTATCAATTTGATTATTGGTTTTATATTTAACATGAGCTATGCTGTTATCAGCCCCGAATACGAGGAAATTATAATATTTCTCCACTTTTTAGCATGGTTTTTCTTATATTTCGGAACTGTTTTTCTTTTAATTGTACATATGTTAATATTGGAATCTACAATAATCTACTCAATAAAAAGACAGAATAGATATATCCTACTTTATGGTTTGTTACTTTTCTTAGGAATGTTAATCCAAATATTGATACCCAGTCCGCTAATAGGAATTATATTAACACCATCAGGAAGGCCTGGTTGGACATTGATTTTTTTTATGTATGTGATTTTGATTACATCTGGCTTTTCGATTATTCCAATTATTATCACTTCCTTTAAAATATATCATAGATTTGAAACAGCTGTATTAAAGAAAAAATGGTTTTACTATTTAATAGGATCCTTAGGATTAATTATTTTTAATCTTTACCCAATACAAATTTTAAACTTATTGACAGGAATTGTACCAGAAAATGCGGTTCTCGATACTCTTAGGTTAATAATAACTATCTCAGGCGTATCAGTTATTATTTGGGTCTTATTAATGTATTATGGAATAGGATCAAAATTAAAAGAATAATTTTTTTAAAATTTCCTTTTTTTCCTATGAAACTATAGAAAACTTTATAAATCCTTTAGGGAACTATTAATTATCCGTTTACTCTTTATCTTGAGGATATTATGACACAAACAATAAATAAAAAACAAGTGTTATCACAAGATAAGAATTACTACTTCCAAAGATTTGTCTCTACGCATGGAGATGAATATGGTCTAAGATTTGGAAAACCTCAAGATGCAGAAGTCATATCTAAGATTTTTAAAGAAATTTACCAATATAATTATGCTTATCCCCTAATATATGATATTGATTATTTAAAAGAAGAACTTTCAAAAAATTATAACTTTTGGTTTGTAGGGGAATTATTAGAAAATAAAGAAATTGCTGGTGCTGGTTTACTAAAAAAAAAGAGATATATTGCTCATGCTAGCCAGGCTGTTGTAAAGAAAAAGTTCCAGGGACAAGGAATTACCGCAAAAATAGGAGCAGCAGGACTAATAACTGTCACCAAAATGCCTCAATTCAAAAATGTTTTAAGAATCGATTCTGAGGTTAGAGGATTAAAGATAGGAGCACAAAAAATGTTTCAGCATGCAGGAGCTGTCCCCTATGGTTTAATCCCTGCCTACATCAATTATGGAGATAAGAGGCATTACAATATTGATGATGGCAAACCTGTACCATCTATGCTAGAAGAACCTGCCATTCTTTATTCAATTATTTTAAAAAACTTATGGAAACAACGAGATAAAACAGTCTACTTATTAGATAACGAAAATATCCTCTTTTTTTATAATTACGTGAAAAAAATATCCAATAATATGAATAAGGACATTTTAATTTTGAAAAGATACGATAAGAACAAAAACTATGAACTTTATGGAGTTTCTAAAGATTTCTATGAAGGGAGGGTTAATTTTTATGGTTATATAAAGGAAAAATCATTAAATCACTTACTTAAAGCATACTATAATTGGAGAATTATTTTATGGAAAATCCCCACCACTAAAAATGGAATATCTTCAATGGCTCTTGCCATTGATAAGGGATTTAAAATGGTAGGTTATGATATAGGTTTTAATAATATAAATTGGACATTATATGATTCTGTTATTTTTGCTTATTATCCTAATAAGGATCATCAATTTATAAAGCCTAATTGTCTTAATGATACTAAACCACTTGCCAAAAAAATAGGGGAATTATTTTATCCATAAAAAGTAATGAAGATTTCATCTTTTTCTATAACTTTGTAAAAAAATGTTTAAAAAAAAATGAAAGATGGCATTCAGTTATACTGGGATATTATCCTAATGGGGACTCCCAAATTTTAAAAGTAAAACGTCTTGATGAGAATAAACCTCTTCTTAATAAGATTAAAGAAATATTTTTCTCCCGTGTAAACTGATCTAAATCTTTTAATTTACCTCATCTTTTCACTCATTAATAAGGAAACCACTTTTTCTTCCAAAGTTAGAGTACCTGTTCCGAATATTTTATTAATTGTTCTTTTAAAAGGTTCAAATTGGCCAACTTTCGTGAGATTACAACCATCAAATTGAGAAATAAATCGTTTTAATAATTTCTCTAACAATGGCATAATTGATTTCTTTAAGTATTTCTCAAGTCTATTATCTTTATCCAATACGATGAAAGCAACGATTTCCTGAACATCTCGATAAAAGTCCTTTATTCTTCCTTTCTTAAAAATTATTGAATATTTATCACTTTCAAAATATTCTACGGGTTCCATTAAACATTCTGCAAAACTCAACAGCCCACTCATTAGTCCACTTGAACAAACTAAATTTGTCTGTTCTTTACTAGCCCTATGATAGCTAGTGAATATAATGGGAATCCCATGGAAGAGTATACCAGCTTCTCGAATTAACATAGTGAATTATGAAGTAAATTAAACCAAATCGCTTTTACTATATATTCTTAAATGAATACTCCTATTACACGACGAAATTTTAATATTTAAATTTAGTTCCTTTTGAAGATTTTCCGTCGCAGTAGCACGACATTAATGTAAAGTAAAAATATTGTCGATAGACTAAATAAATTTAGTGAGATTTAGATTTTTATCTTATTTTTTATCAAGTTTTTTGTCTAAAAGCTGGATAAATATTCTATAAATTATATATAAAACAAAAAATTCCAATGATCTGTAAAATAATAAGTAAAGGAAGAAATGTTGAAAATCGCAATTCTAGGGAGTTTTTGGGATTCAGATGATGAGAAATCTAAAATAAGTAATGAATGGAGATTGATTGGTATGTCAAAAGAATTTGAGAGAACTTGTTTTAATTGGGGAAAAAAAAATTGCAAAACTTGATCATTCTGTTATTGTTGGTTCTATTATATCCCATACAGCTGATATAAAAATAAGTAAAAAATAATATTAAATTAAAATTATTGCTTTCTTTTTCTCTTTGGTTCGATTTTTTTGATAATAATAGATTCAGCATGTATCTTACAATTCTTTAGAATAACCTTAAAGCCACCAGCTCCACCAACGCCAGGAATAGTCATTCCAACAGTTCCCATAGGAACCATAGCACCTTCTTCTTCCCATTCCTCTTCCTCCGCTTCTACACCACCCACAGCAGCTTTAAATTCCTCCGTTTCTATAATTGGATGACCAACTTTTTCTAACCATGCCGGTAATTCACTTAAATCAGCAACATCCTCCTCTGTCGCGATCTTATCTCTTAAATCCTCTGGAAGGAATTCATAAACACGGTCTTTAACAGTTTTACCCATCCATACGATTGTGTAAATCCCACCCTCTAATCCTGAATTTATTCCATCATATTTTTGGTATTTGGGTGATATAATGTACTGTATGCTTATACCATTAAAACCAGGCATTTGTTTTCCTCCACCTGTCTGATTAGCCATTGCACTAAAAGGTAACCCATTAATAGCTACACCATCAAAACTTCTATCGATAATTCCATGACCTGCTCCCGTCTCTGGAATAAAGAAATCAATAGCTTCAAAACAACCGCATGAGGTATGAGGATATTCCATTCCCGAATAAAGATAAATTCTATCGATTTCTCCAAGTGA
>JBHLPN010000157.1:0-7545 GCA_048939445.1 Promethearchaeota archaeon
TGCAATTATAAGATAAATCCATACTCTTTATATATTATATTAAATCTCTTTGATTTTTAATATAGCTTGTTTAAATTTAACAGTTTTATTCATTATTTCAAATATAAATTTATCATCTTTTATCCTAATTGTTTTAATAAATCTTCTATTCCTAATTAGAGATTTCATATGTATAATGTTCCATAAGAGTGATTTTATATTTATATATAAATATAATAAAGCGGTATTATCAAATTGGATGCATAATTTCACAAACATTCCAATTCTCTTTACAAGGTAAAGAGGTAGAATTTTTAATATAGATTTTAATTCATAGTTTTTTAATAATGTTCGAAGCCGATTTCTTTCATGCAGGAAAAATTTTCTCGGAGATAAATCTTCTAACACTTGTCCAATTTTATGAAAAAGAAAAGATTTGGGTGCATACATAACTTTGTAACCAGCAAGCCAAGTTCTCCAACTTAGATCAAAATCTTCACAATAAATGAAATATAATGGGTCAAATAATCCAATTTTTTTATATAATTCCCTCTTTATAAGTAAAGCAGCACCACATGCATAAAATGTCTCATTCTCAAAATCTAGGAATTTATTATCATTTAGATTCCTACCTATATGATCGGTTCTTAAATATTTATCACAACAACTCCCTGCATAATCAATAAATTCTCTATTATAATAATTATATATTTTACTTCCAACAACACCTATATTTTTTGATTTTTGAGCGACTCTTACCAACTCTGTTAACCAATTTTTGTCTACTATAGTATCATTATTTAGTAAAACAATATATTCTCCTTTAGCTTGAGAAGCTCCAGCATTATTACCTCCTGTAAAACCAAAGTTTTTATTTAATTTAATAATATTAACATTTGGGTAGTTTTCTCTAATAAAATTAACACTATTATCTTGAGAGTTATTATCAATTAAGATTATTTCTACATTCTTGTAGGTTAACTGTGAAAGAGAATTAAAACATTCTTCTAAATGATCAATACCATTATAATTAAGAATGAGAACAGAAACTAATAATTCTCGCAAGAGATTCACGTTAATTTTAATAAACTTAACTAACTTTTTAATAGTTTTTGAAATATTTCTAATTTAATTTAAAATTTCTTGGAAAAAAAATTTTTTGAATAAAATCGAGTTTTTAAAAGTTAAATTTTCAGAAAATAATTTAATTTATTGAAAGTTTAAGTGAATTGTATTATTCATACCATTGCAAATCTACTCGAAAGTAAACTAATTATGCGTGGTTTAATAAGAAGTTTTGTAAAACTTTGTGCCCAAACTTTGCCAATTTCTGAACCAATTTATGAGTTTGGTTCATTTCAATTGCCTGGTCAGGTGGGTTTTGCTGATCTTAGACCTCTTTTCCCTGGAAAAGAATATATTGGAGCAGATATTCGAAATGGTCCAGGGGTAGATATAATACTAGATCTTCAAAAATTAGATTTACTTTCAGATTCTGTTGGAACTATTCTTATTCTTGATACCATTGAACACGTTGAATTTCCAAGAAAAGCAATTGAAGAAACATATCGTGTTCTTAAACCACAAGGAGTTCTTATTATAAGTTCTGTTATGAATTTCCCAATTCATGAATACCCGAACGATTACTGGCGTTTTACTCCTGAAGGTTTTAAAAGTCTTCTTAATCCCTATGATGTGGTCTTTGTTGATATTATAGGGAATAAGAACTTTCCTGAAACAATTTTGGGAATTGGCTTTAAAGGTACAATATCAGAAACCTTTATACAAAATCTTAAGAAAAGGTTTTTTTATTGGAAAACATCAATTGAGGGAGAATCTTGGAAACAAATAGTCAAACAATTTATCCCACCGAAATTTTTACCTATTTTAAGAAAATTTAGAAAAATGAATTAATTCTAACACCCATTAGTTTATATTTTAAAAAGCCTTAAATGATATTTTGGATTAATAAATCAAAATTATTATTATATTACTAAGTAAAATAACTCAATTTATGAACCTTTTTCTATATTTCAGGAAAATTCTAAAAAAATTTGTAGATTTCTTTCATGTAGATTTTTATGAAATGCTTGATCTTTTAATTCAAGATTGTGATAGTCTTTTAGATTTGGGTTGTGGTATGAATTCGCCTCTGTCAAAATTAAAAAAAAGAAATAATAGATATTCCCTAGGAGTTGATATTTATGAGAAATATATCGAAATTAGCAAAAGGAGGAATATACATAATGATTATCTACTCTTAGATATACTTGAAATTGATAAAAAAGTACCTCCAAAGTCATTTGATTGTGTTTTATTAATAGATGTTATTGAACACTTAGAAAAGTTGGATGGAATTAAAATACTTAAAAAATCTGAAAAAATAGCGTTAAAAAAAATAATAATATTTACTCCTAATGGATTTTTACATCAAAAAAAATATCATAACAATATTTTTCAAATACATAAATCAGGTTGGGATTTCAGAATATTCAAGAAATTAAAATATCGAGTTTTTGGAATAAATGGGTTGAAATTTATCAGGGGGGAGAAGAGTAATATTAAATATAGACCCATTAAATTTTGGTATCTTGTTTCTAAAATCTCTAATAAATTTGTAAAATTTTTCCCTCAATTTGCGTTTCATTTATTATGCATCAAAGAGGTATAAATCAAGCCAAAAAAATTAATTATTCTTCAATTATATTTTTGAGTAGCTTCTATAAATGGACTTTTTTTTAAAAAAGCTTGATACAAATTTTTTAGAAATCACCCAATTCTTTAATTTAGATAGATAATTAGAGTTTATAACTTATAGTATTATTTTTCAAGATCAGTACTTATGAAAAAAAATATCTTAGTAATTGGTGGTGCAGGATTTATAGGTAGCCATTTAATTGATGAACTTCTTAATCTGAACCACAATATAATCGTTTATGATGTTTTAGAACCGCAAGTTCATGGAAATATTTCAAATCCCCCAAATTATTTAGCAAAAAATATTAAATTTATAAAAAAGGATATACGGAATCAAGAGGCATTATTAGAGTCTCTTATAGATATAGATGTAATTTATCATTTAGCAGCAATGGTTGGTGTCGGGCAATCTATGTATCAAATTAACAAATATGTCGATGTAAATGTTTCAGGTACATCAATTTTATTAGATCATTTGGTAAATAAGCCAAATAATGTTAAAAAGTTAATCTTAGCCTCATCGATGTCTACTTATGGTGAAGGTGAATATCAATGTGAAAAGTGTGGTACAATTTATCCAAAAATTAGAGTCAAATCCCAACTTGAGAAAGGAGATTGGGAATTAAATTGCCCCGAATGTGGTAAAAAGGCGATTCCAATACCAACAAAAGAGGAAAAAATCCAAGAATGCACATCTATTTATGCTTTAACTAAAAAAGAGCAAGAAAAAATGTGTCTACTAATTGGAGAAACATATGGAATAGACACTACAGCATTAAGATTATTTAACGTATATGGAAGTCGGCAAGCACTTTCAAATCCTTACACTGGTGTTTGTGCGATATTCTCCTCGAATCTACTTTGTAATAACTCACCATTGATCTATGAAGATGGAAATCAAACAAGAGATTTTGTGCACGTCAAGGATATTTGTCAAGCTTTAATTTTATCCATGGAAAAATCTCAAGCAAGGAATGAAGTTTTTAATGTTGGTACAGGTTTACCAATTACTATTAAAGAAGTAGCGCAAATTATAGCTAAATATATTAATCCTTCAATCACACCGATCATTACAAATAAGTTTAGATTAGGTGATATTCGTCATTGTTTTTCAGATATTTCTAAGATATCTTCAAAATTAGGATATAAACCGACAGTTTCTTTTGAAAAAGGAATTTCTGAATTAATTGATTGGGTAAAAATCCAGAGAGGAAAAGTAGAAGATAAATCATCCAGAGCTAATGAAGAGCTAAGAGAAAAAGGGTTACTAAAATAAACCTAAATTTTTAATAAATTTATATTCTTAATTTATTTGTATCTTCTATATTTCTTAATTAATTATCACATATTATTTATTTCATTATATTAAATTGGAATTTGGTGTATTATAATATCTGATATTTTTTTCTCAAATAAATTTAAAGATAAGTTAAAAATTAATATTAATGAAATCTATTCAGAATTCCCCATAAATAAGAAAATTAATCCTAAACCTAATCAAATAAACTTGAATAAATCCTTTTTTCATAAAATATATAAAAATTCTTTATTACCCTTTAAAATTCGAATTTATTTATGGTATCTATTTCGAAGATCAAATTTAGATCTAACATGGTTTAAAGAATTTTCTAATTATGGAAACAAAATTCTTTATAAATCTCGTAAGTTTATGCACTTTCCAGATGTATTTTTTTTTAAAAATTACTTTGGTATACTTTTTGAGAATCTTCAACTTCCCGATACAAATGATCCTTATATTCATCTTGATGCATGGCAACAACCAGAATTAATTAATCAATTGTTTTATTTAGTCAGTAAGGAGTCCTATACTCTTGAATATTCCTTATTACATCTTATAAAAAAGAAAAAAATAAAATTTAAGTCATTTCTTGAATTTGGGTGTGCTACAGCTCCAATAACAACAGCTTTATTCGAATTTTTTAAATTACATAAAAAGGTAAAAGTCTTTATCTCAGATATTCAAACATTTGCCTTTCATTACGCAGCCTATAAATTTAGAAATTGTTCAAATGTAATTCCAATATTATTGACTCCTGAAAATGAATTTTTGCTGGATTTAGATGAAAAAGTAGATCTAATATTTTGTTTAAGAACATTTGAACATTTAAATAAACCATTAGAAACAATAAAAATATTTAATAAAATCCTTAATGATAAAGGATTTTTAATTTTTGATTACATAATGCCTGGAGACAACTATGATACATTAAATGCTTTAAAAGAAAGGAAGGATGTTTTAAATTTTATAAATGTAAATTTTGATATAATTTATGGAAAAATTAATTTAGAACAAAAAACTGGTCTAACTTTTGTTAGAAAACACTCATGAAAGAATGATAGTGTTTATTTCGAAAAAATATATTTATTAAATAGTTAAGTTAAGATTGAATAAAAAAGACAAATTTTTTAAATATTTTTATGATAAAATGTCAGAAACAAAATATGATCTAGCAGTTGCCTATAGAATTTATCCTAAAATCTCAAAAAAACCAGCCATCTTTAGTGATGATAAATATAAACTAACAGAATTTTGTTTAAAATCCTTTAAACAATCTCTAGGTCCTCTTAAAATAAAATTTTTCGCAATATTAGATAATTGTCCAGCGGAATACGAGGAATTACTTAAAAAATATTATGATGAGAATGAATTAGTAATAATTAAACAAAGTGGAATAGGAAATAAGGCTACATTTGGCTTACAAATTAATTTATTAATAAAACAGAAATTCTCAAATATTATCTATTTCGCTGAAGATGATTATTATTATTTTCCGAATCAATTTGAAAAAATGATCCTCTTTCTAAAAAAGTATTCTGATGTTGACTTTATAACTCCTTATGATCACTTAGACTATTCTATTAGTGATTTCCATAAATACAAATATGAAAAGAGGATATATAAAAATAAAATGTGGAGAACTGTTAACTCAACATGTTTAACTTTTCTTACAACAAAACAAACCCTTCAAAAAACTAAAAAAGTGCTAAATCTTTATGCTAGAGGATTAGCTAGAGATACGTCTATCTTTTTAGCTTTAACTAAATTTAGACTATTTAATCCATTTGTAATTTTTAAATTTTATGTTCGAAATCGTGAATTATTTCGGTATTTTAAAATGACTTGGGGCCATGCTTGGAGACAAATTCTATTTGGGAGAAAAAGGAAGGTGTGGTGCCCCAAACCAACAATCGCAACTCATATTGAAAGCTCTCGTTTGGCTCCAGAAGTAGATTGGAGTGAGGTATTTTCAAAAGAAGTTAAAAATTTGAGAGAATCATAATAAACCATCTGTTCAATTATAATATATTATACATTTTTTATGTCAATAATTAGATATAAAGAAATTAATAAGCAAATATTTTGCCAATTTTATTCTTTATTTTATAATCTTTTCTAATATTTTTTATAATCCGTGGCAGAAGAATAGGGTCGTCTTTTAGATGATAAGTACAAATTGAGAGTCTTGGTTTAAACATACTAATAACCTTTTTAGCTCCCATTAATGCATATCGTTCCATTCCTTCAATATCCATTTTTATAAAATCTACTCTTTTTAGATTATTCTCTTTAAAAAAATCATCTATTGTAACAGTGTGAATATCATATGATTCAATTGAATCAACCTTTAGAAATTTTCCTGAGGAACAAGGTAAGTCTTTATTAAAAAACAATTGGGTCTTACCTGTTTTCTTACTTACCGCTTTTTGTATCAGAGTCACATTCTTGAGATTATTCTGTTCAACATTTTTCGATAGTAAGTTTACATTTTCTTGAAAAGGTTCAAAAACGTAAACTTTACCATTATAAGCCATTTTTGAGGCTGTAATTGAGAAATGTCCAATAAAACCCCCACAATCTAAAACCGTATCTTTTGAGTTGATACTCATCTTTTTTTTATCGATATAATAGGATTCTCTATAATAAAGTGGATGTATATACTGTGAACCATATAAAAATGGATATATTATTGTTAAAAAAGCATCTACAAAATATTCTACAAATGATCTTTTTTTGTTTGACTTGAAGGGGAAAAATGATACTTTTAAGTCATTGAAATTATAATAATCCCCTTTATTATATTCCTGAAGGATTTTATAAAACTTCAGACAAAACCGAGATTTTGTCCAAAAGAGACTTTTTAAGAAGAGGATTTTCCATTTTAATGGAATTTGATTTTGTTTGATAAAAATGAAAGGATATTTTGTCATTAATATTATTCTTTGCTTTATCGATTCGAGCATTTGTTTAAGTCTTAATTCTTTTTTTTTTTAATTTTATGATAAAATAGACAAAATGAAAAGGGATTGTTAAATTAATTAAAGCTTCAAAATAGATTAAAAAGAATAAGCTAATATAGAACCTCAATTTAAATTTGTCATAATATTTTTTGTCTACAGTAGATTTGAAAAATAATAGTTTTCTAATCTTTATGAGATATATATTGATAAATATAAGAAATCCAATAATTTGAATACCCATGTTTATAATAAACAAAAATGGAGTTAATATTATAAAAGTGGATAGAATGAACAGAAGTATAAATTTTATTAAGCCCTTTTTGGCAAAAAAATATGAGTATAATAAATAATTTTCAACCCATATTGTTTTTTGTTTAAAATATTCTCTAAGACTATTTGAATAATCAACAAAAATCCTATGAGGGTAATCTTTTAATTGATACAATTTAAACCCTTTATTTTTAATGTCATATCCCATAGAAATATCTGTGGCAATTGTTTTGTCTTGTGAGAATTTGTCAATTTTTTTTAACGCTTCATATTTTATACTGAAATTTTGACCTGTTATTCCAATTATTTTAGGATATCTAGAGAATTTAGTCCGACCTC
>JBHLPN010000158.1:0-7536 GCA_048939445.1 Promethearchaeota archaeon
AGAACATGGAATGGCGATGGATTTTATGAGAATTTTAGCTCTCGATTTTTTTGATCCACAATTTACAATGGGAACTGGAGCTACAGTTATATGCATTAACCCAATTTACGAACATCACGAAGATATACCAGTTAGATTAACAGCCTTAAAGGAATTAGTTACAGGAAAAGCTTCTGGATGTTTATTGATCACTGAACCTGAGAGAGGCTCAGATGCGGTACACCAATTAACTACATGTGATGAACAGGAAGATGGGAGCTTTATTTTAAATGGTACAAAAATATTCAATACAAATGCACCTAAAGCTAAATGGGCTGTTGCGTATGCTACCGCTGAACAAAACAATGGAAATCTCATGGCACAATTTCTTATAAATACAAACTGGGATGGATGGAACTGTGAGCGAGTGGGGATCCCCTGGGTTCCAAAACTCTACATTGGTAAAGAAAAATTAGAAAATCTCATAGTTCCAAAAGAATACATTTTGGGACCCGTCGGCAAAGGTAGAGAACACTTGTTCGAAGGATTGGTACCAGAAAGGATCTCAATTGCTGTGAGAGGTGTAAGTGAATGCTGGGGAGCATTAGCCCATGTTATTATCTATTCCAATATGAGAAAACAATTTGATAAAGAAATTCTACTTTTCCAAGGTGTAGGGTTTACATTAACAGATCTTTGGGCGAAAACTACAGCGATTACTCATGGAATTTTAAAATTCTGTGAAATATATGATGCCAAAATGGAAAAATATGGAGGTAAGTTGCCTGAAAATATATCTCGTGCGATGGTTGCCTCGGGAAGTCAATATAAATACAACTGTGCTTTGTTATCTAAGAAAGTGTGCTATGAAGCTGCCAATCTTATGGGAGGAGCAGGATTATGCGATAATACCTTGATGCAAGACTATCTAAATATATCACGGATTCAAGAAATTATTGGAGGCTCTAGACAGATACAAAATTTTATTATGTCAAGAAACTTAAGATACCAATTTAAGAATTTATAAGTATATAAAAGAAATATAAATAAAAGAATAAAACAAAATGTAATTTTTTAATTTGGACATCAGAAGACTTTATTCTTCCTCTTCTCCCATTAATTCCTCGATTTTATCTTCAAGTTTTTCGATTTTTTCTTCAAGTTCTTCAATTTTTTTATTGGTTTCACATGTGGCGCAACCATCATCTTCGTCACATTGGGGAAGAGTATCGCAGATTTCTTGGAGTTCATCCATTTCTTCAAGTAATTTATCAACTTGATCTTGTAATTCATCAATACTCAAATTTCACACCTTAACTTTTTAAAATAATATGGACATTATTATTTAATTTTTTTTGGTTTAAAAACTTAAATCATTAAGGGACTATTGTTTTAAATAATTTTTATTAACAATCTAGGATATAACTATTGGATAGAGGGAATTCAAAGAAATAATTAAAAATTAAGATAATTTAAAATCTTTAATGTTTTTGTATCCTTTCTATTGGTTCTGATATCTCAGAAATTTCTTCTTTTTTACGAGATTTTTTAACTAATTTTTTATAACTTTTAACCAATTTTTTAATTAGTTCAAGGGACTCTTTTGGAATATCATATTCAGAAATTTCAAGATTTTGAGTCATAAGATCTAATCCAACAGTTAATTTGTAATCTTCGATAAAGCTTTTTTTTGTAAAAGTTCTTATCAATGATGATTTCCCAACAGCCGCCGCACCAGTAAGTAAGACCTTAAATCTAAAATGATCCGTATCTACTACTTCTCCTAGTCTTGGTTTGAAATCTAGCAATGCTGTAATAGTTAATCGGTGAAATAGTTTGTGAACATTTTCATTTTCTAATGCAGAAGTTTCTATATATTCAAATAAGTAGTATTGATTTACTTTTTGAACAATTTTTTCTCTAGGGATTGTTTCACCAATATCCTCTTTAAGATCTTTTTTATTCCCAACTAAAAAAATAGGAATATTCCCCGAACGTTCTCTTATTTCATTAAAATATTCATCGATCTTATCAAAAGTATCAGGTCGACTTAGGTCAAAAACTAAAGCAACTGCTGCAACACCTCGAAAGAAATCAGTTTTAAAAAAGTCAAACCGTTCTTGTCCTCCCGTATCCCATAGTGATAAAGTAATTTTTAGCATGTTAGAAAATATTCCTTTATTTGGTCTTATGATTCCCAAATGGCAATATACTCATCTAAAATTCTATGTATACTGTTAAATCCCATAGTTTTATAGAAATCTATAAGGCTATTTTTATCAAGATTCCATTTTGATCTCATGTAAAAAGTATTAATGCCATCATTATCTAAAAATAAGAAATCAACAATTTTGAATAAAGATTTTGGTAAATATTTACCGAAAAATATCACAATCTTTAAAAGTTTATCATGAGCAGAGATTTCTCTTGGATTTATGACATAAGGTT
Source organism: Promethearchaeota archaeon (assembly GCA_048939445.1). Lineage (GTDB taxonomy): Archaea > Asgardarchaeota > Lokiarchaeia > Sigyniarchaeales > SOKP01 > Loki-b32. Next base: position 2,428 of record JBHLPN010000158.1, read on the forward strand.
CACATATAATAATCTTTTGAGAGATTTTTTTTGCAATGTTGATTAAATCAACATGTCTGGGGTAAATATGATGTAAAATATCACAGAGAACAATTACATCCTTCATATTCCCTTGATAATTTTGAAATTCAAAAATATCTTTTTGTTGTAGAATAATTTTTTTCAATTTTATTTTTCTTTTTTTCAATTCTTTTTTTTTGATACGTTTTAAAAACCGGTGGTTAAGATCTACACCTTCATATTCTATTGCTGGATGTAAAAAACGCATCAAGTATCCTGTACCACAAGGCATATCTAACACTTTTTTTGGTCCCTTACCTATAAGAGTTGCAATTGTGTAAAATTTAGTATCTTGGTCATATAATCTCCGAGTTATTGCATTATAAAGCCATCCACTGCGATACATTAGACTTCTAAAACCATTAATTCTTGTTTTTAATACCATTTTTAATGAAATTAAATTATTTTGAGATTTAAATCTATAATAAAAAAAGAATGTTTTGAGATTTAAGGAGGAGAGAGTAAATTCATCTTATTTTCGATGTCTGTGTTTAGTTCTTTAATTTTTTTGTCTAATGTTTTAAGTTGTTTATTGATCTCTTCAAATCTGCTCTCTTGAGTATTCAATTTCTTTATATATCTTTCTTTTAATGTAACAGATTGACTATCTTCTCCTAACACTGAAATATTTTCTCTAAGCCTTACTTGCTCATCAGTCATTAGATCTCTTTCTTCATTTAGTTTATCTTCTTCAGATCTTAAGTCATTTAGTGTTTGAATTAAGCTGGCAATTTCTTTTAATTTAATTTCGAGATCCGGGTCGATAAACTTGTGTTTTACATAAAAACTAACTCTTTTTAGAAGGTTCTCCTTGCTATAATTCCATAGATAATTACTTGAGTAGTTTTCTCTTTGTTCTTTTAGTTTAAAATTTATTGCGTCTTTTGGTTTTAATTTTAATTTGAATCGCCAATAGTTAACAGTTTCTTCAGGCTCAACAGATTTCTCGATAATTTTATATTCATTTGTCTTAGGATGATCAAGGTAAAGTTCCTTTTCTTCATCAGTTTTATTTTTAATTTTATAAGTTGTCATCATGTTGGTGTAATAATATTCATAGGAATAACCACTTCCAAATGTAACTCTGTGTACATCTAAATTCTCTGTTTTTTGTTCATGGGTAACAAATACTGCTTGCTCTATTGCGTAATTTAACAACCTTGTATCACCTTTATTTAAGAAAGGAATAATTGCTTCCCCTGCAAGATTGTCATCATATATAATCGTGGCAGGTCCTCTTTCAAGTGTTAGTTTTGTATTATTAGTAATTTCTAAACAAGCGTAAGGATTTTTTTCATGCTCATTTTTGTTATATAATAGAACTCTTTTTGCACTTATTGATTCTGTGAGGATTGGAACTAAGGCAGATTGTTTTCTCTTAATAGTTACAGGATTTGATATATTATATTCAAATAATTCTCCTAAATCTTTTGTTTGGGTTTTTACTTGAGACTTAACTTTATTGTAGATTTCTGTATCTGACATTATAGCTTGCATATGTCCAAATCCTGCACCCGCAGGTGGTGCTCCAGGAGGAGCAAGTGCTCCAGTAGTCGCGATTTTAGCTCTTTTTTTCATTGCCCTTGGTTTTGCCGCCATTTCTGCCATTGCATAATCTTTAAATTTTTCCATTTCTAAGCCTTCTTCAATCTCAGTAGGTTTGGCACTCAAAATAATAGGTGGTTGTATTACTGGTCTCTGAATGAAAATAGGTCTATAGAATTCATAAACAAAGGAAACAGGCATACCTGCAACTAAAGAAAGTTCAATATCTTCCCAATCTTGGTTTGTAGTATTTTCAATAAGACTCCAACCAGAAAGTAAACACTTTTGCTCTAGAGCTTGTTGTTTACTCATAATCAATCGATATGATGTTTTCCAGATAGGACTTTCACGGATATATGATACAAAAACAGTTCTTTCAGCTATATCATCTCCACCAGATTCACAATTTATTATTATATTTTTAGCATCTTTTTTTTTCCCCGCAATTACCGTGTCTAAGAAGAATTTCAAATCCTTTTTGATTTCTTCATTTAATATTTCAAGAGATTTAATTTCTGAGAAGTTATATTTGGCAATCGAACCATCTTCTTGTAATAAAATTAATAATTTCTCTGTGATTTTTTCAACTTTACTTAGTTTTTCAACAAATTCAATCCCCATTATTTTTCCAGCAACCTTTTTAGCACCTCCAATGGCTATATTAACGCGAGCACCTTTGATCTGGGTAATAAGAGAAGAAAATGAATCTCGATCAGGAATATTAAGAATGATAGATTTAAGTAATTGATTGGTTTCTAAAGCAGCGTCGTAAGAAATCGAGGATATATAACCTTTCTCACTTGTATCGAGAACAAAAAGTGATTTTAAAACATCATTCATCTCATCAATTTTGAATTCAAGCTCAAATTTACCTGATCCTTTTAAAATACCTTCAAGAATATAGTAAGATACACCGTGTTTGAAAATTATTACTTTTTTTACATTTAATTTCGACATAAATTTATTATAACTTTTTAAGATTTAAATTTTGATTATTTCTTAAAAATGTTTAAAATTGTTGGTACTGAGAAAATTTTGACCTTTTGAAGTTATAAAATAAAAAAGTAATGATTTTTTACATATTTCTTTCTAATATCTTCAAGATATCCTCTTCCAGAGTAGAGGAGTATTCTGGATTTTCTACAATAACCCCCAAATATTCACCAGCTTCATTAAAGAAGTAGAAAGTGGGTATAGCCTTTAAATTAAACTTTGGATCTGTTGCTTCTGGAGGTGAACGTTTTTTATGCCATATGGATTCTCCTAGTTTATGTAAAGCATTCACCCTTATACCATATAAAATTTGAAGAATAAAATCTTCAGTATCAATTTCTTTTTGTATTTTTATCATACTTGGTATATTTCTTGAACAATCAGGACACCAATCAGCACCTAAAGCAACTATTCTTAATTTTTCTTTCTTACTTTTAAGTATATTTTTAATTTTGGCAACAACATCTGATTTGGGTTGATAATTTTCATATACTTTTTTAACCTTTTTTTCATAGATTTCTAAGTATTCATCTGGGCCTATGGTTGGAGATACTAGATCGTTCCATTTTAGATTTATCTTCGAATTCATAATTAATATTGGAATTTCTTGTTTTAAAAAAATTGTTTTAATGAATCATAAAATTTAGACAATTAAATTTTAATAAAGAAAAATAAATAATTAGAAAAATAAATAAAAATTGAGTTTTTAACAGCCAAATAAAAATTTAATAAACACTTGTGGATAGTAAAAAATTTGCATTCTTTTAGAGGAAAAATATTAGAGATTAACCTTACTTGTCGGAAAGTTTCTGTGAAGCCATTAAATGAAGAGATTGCAAAAGATTTCCTAGGAGGAGCAGGTTATGCTTGTCGATATTTATATGATAAATTAGAAAAAAGTACTGATGCTCTTTCTCCGGAAAATATCATAATGCTAATGACAGGGCCGCTTAATGGAACTTTTGCTCCAAATACCGGAAGATGGGTTGTATGTTCTAAATCTCCTTATACAGGAATTTGGGGTGAATCAAATTGTGGCAGTTGGTTTGGAGCAGAAGTGAAAAAGGCGGGGTATGATGGTATTGAAATAATTGGAGCTTCAGAAAAACCCATATATATTGAAATAAATGATGAGGACGTTCAAATTAAGAATGCTGATTATTTATGGGGAAAAGGAACATTTCAAACAAGTAAAAAACTTAAAGAAGCTTTTGGTGAAGATAGAGCAAAAGTAGCTTGTATAGGAGTTGCTGGGGAAAACTTGATTAAGTATGCAAATATCATTTCTGAGCAAAGAGCTGCAGGTAGGACTGGTATGGGAGCTGTTTTTGGTTCAAAAAAATTAAAAGCTATCATTGCCAAGGGTTCCAATTTACAACTCAATGTGGCAAATAAGGACAAACTGGAAAATGCCATAAAAATCGCGAGGGACTATGTTAAATCTTCATTCGCGACTCAAATGTTAGGTAAATTCGGAACCGCTGCTGCCCTTGATATGTATAATGTTACAAGTGAATTACCTATAAAATATCATACAGAAACTAAATGGAAGAAAGCAAGGAATATATCAGGAGTAACTATGGCAGAAACTATATTAGTTAAACAGAATTTTTGCCATTCGTGTGTAATTGGATGTGGAAGGATTATTGAAATAAAAGAAGGTAAATATAAAACAGATAAAATTAAAGGTCCAGAATATGAAACAATTTGCGGGTTTGGCAGCTTAATCATGAATGATAATTTAAAATCAATAGCTCACATGAACAAAAAATGTAATGATTATGGAATTGATACAATTAGTACGAGTGGAGTTATTGCAAGCTTTTTTCATCATTATAATTTGAATAACATTAAATTAAAAGAATTAGAAGGATTAAAATTCGAATGGGGAGAAATTGATAAAGCTGAACTATTATTAGATAAAATTGTTAATAGAGAAGGAGTTGGAAAGATCTTAGCTGAAGGTTCTAATTATTTCGCTGAAAAATTTAATATTAATAAAGAAGAAATAGCTACTGTTGATAACATGGAAGTTACTTACCATGATAGTCGCTCTAACTATGGTATGGCAATTGCTTATGGAATGGGTCCGCGAGGCCCTTCTCATAATGCTTGTGATGTGTATTATGTTTTGATGGGGATTCCACTAGATGAATTAGGTATTAAGCAAATTGATACTTATAATGATAATTTGGAAATGGTAGAATGCTGTTCATTATTAATGGATTATCGAGCATTATATAGTTCAATTGTAATGTGTTCCTTTTGTAATCCTTTACCTTCTCAAAACGCTGAGATAATTAAACATGCAACAGGATTAAATTTTGGACTTAAAGAGATAAAAATATATGGTGAAAGAATTGCCAATATGAAAAGGTTGTTTAACATTAAAATGGGACTAACACCTTCAGATGATAGAATACCACAGATTTTATTGAGGCCATTTAAAACTGGAGGCTCAGCAGGAAGATTTCCTAATTTTAACAAACTGAAAGAATATTTCTATGAATA
>JBHLPN010000159.1:0-7519 GCA_048939445.1 Promethearchaeota archaeon
TCCAAGATTAGGAAAAATGAATTATATATTTAATTTTAAGAAATAAAAGATTATCTATTTAAACGTCTATAGGTCTTTCCCATTATTTTATAGATATTTAGATATTCTTTGAAGAGTTTATCATAAATTTGGCGATTTTCAGGATTAGGTGTAAAAATGTTTGATATCTCACAGCATCTTTGGATCTCATCCCATTCGAGATAACCCAATCCTACTGAAGCAATATAAGCAGCGCCTCGAGCGTTCGCTTGAATAGGATCCGCAACTTGCTTAATTTTTCTGTTAAGAATATCAGCGAAAATTTGGCACCAGATATCACTCTGAGCTCCACCACCTATTATGTTAAGTTCTGGCATAATGACGCTATCTTTAGGAATACCTCTCTCCTTAACAACCCATTTCCTGATAAAATTTTCGATTGTAGTTAATAACCATCTAACATTGTAAGCGATACCCTCGAATATTGCTCTTATTATATGTTCTCTTGACATTTCAATAGAAATATTGTATAAACCTCCGCGAATATCCGGATCATCAATAGGTGATCTCTCACCAATTAGCCAAGGAGTAAATATTAGATTATTTGCACCAGCAGGAACTTTTTCAACAATACGGTCGAAAATTTTATACACATCAGGTACAGCTTCTTCTTTTAATAACTCATCTTTATGATATAAAATTTTGTCTCTGAGAAAAGATAATGCACCTCCAGCAATTTCTTGTTCATTACCTGTAAGATATCTTCCAGGTATAGCAGAAGGTAGCGTACCTAAATTATGAGCAATATCTACTCCCTTATTAGGTATATGTAAAAAAATCCAATCACTTGTACCAATGTATATATGTCCCTCATAATTCCCAACTGCACCTGATCCTATAGTTGCAGAATGTATATCTGGAGCACCCATAACTACCTTAGTAGTTTTCTCTAATCCAAGTTCATCAGCTAACTCTTTTTTAATTGGACCTAAAATATCTGTTGAATATTTTAACTCTGGTGGAAATTTATTTCTTGTTACTTTAAACATTTTCAATAATTTTTTTGAGAAATGAATATTATATGGATCTCTTGTATCAGTTACCCAATGAAGAGTAATTGATGCGAATGAAGCAGCAAAATTACCTGTTAATTTCATATTTACAAAATCCTGAGGTTCTAAAAACATAAATGTTTTATCATAAATCTCTGGAAATTCATTTTTAATTACTAATATATGTGCGATAGGATCTTTACCAGGCAATGTTGGACCACCAGATGCCCTTTTTAATAATGTGAGAATTTTCCTGACATTATATCCTGAAACTTTTAAAAGTCCTTTATTGAACTCTTCTATATATTTCGCCCCTCTAGTATCCATCCAAATAATAGAATTCATCAAATGATTTCCATCCTTATCTACAGCAACTGTTCCACTCCATTGACTAGTATTACTAATACCTACAATATTTTCTACTTGTATTCCACTCTTATCAATAACTCTTTTAGTAGTATTTTTAATAGCATTCCACCAATCATTAGGATCCTGTTCTACCGCACCACCTTTAAATGTATATAAAGGTGTTTCCTCAAAAGCCCATTCAATAACCTCTCCTTCAGTGGAAACAATAGCAGATTTTGGACCACCTGTTCCATGATCGATTGCTAAAATATATTTTTTTTGTGAATTTGACATATTTTATATTAATGTTCTTAAAGTAAATAAAGATTATTTGATGAGAAGTTGTATAAAATTAAAATTTATTTTAAAGTAATTGAATGCGACAAAATATGAATAGAGAAACAAAGAACTTAATTATAAATAGTAATAATTTTATTAGACTCTCGTATATAAGAAAGTTACCACATGGGGTTCTCGTAAAAACTGAGAGGAGAAGTTTTGTTTTTTCAAAATTCTGGAAAATATAGGTTTAAAAAGAGGATTTTTTCAATTTTTTTTTTTTTTATTATTATATTTACTATTAGTTTATCATCAAATGCTTATGCTTTAAATCAAATTCATTATACTAAAAATTGGATTAAGAATTCTGAATTTAGTTTATCAGAGGATCATTGGTTTACAACTACAGAGGGGGATATTAGTGATGTAAATGCTACTATTTATTCAGAACAAGGAAATTTAGAAATTTGCGGCGAAAACAGAGTATTCTCATTGATTGCAGATCCACCCCTCGCTCTAAATTGGACTGAAACGGATAATCCTGATTTTCCCGCTCGTCCTGATTTAGATAATATTACCTCTGCTGGCTGTATAGTTTCTCATGAATTTGATGATATAACAGCTGTTCAGAATCCAAGTGTACATTGGGATCAAAATATAACAATACCCGTTGATATGTCAGATTACGTTATAAAATCCGCATCTATTCAAGCTATCGTTAATGCAACTGTAGATGAAAATCTTGATCGATCAGGGGATTATTTTGCAAGGCAAAACAATTACCCTAATAACATTTTAGATACATATAGTGTTGGAGATTATATCAGATTTTATGTATTAATTTCAGATTTGGAAAAAAATAAAGTATATGAGATCGCTTACTTTCAAACCGAACAAATTGGAAGCGGTAATCCACCTGGTAAAGATTATTTATATGATACTTATATGTTATCTGTTCCACAGGAGGTTTTAATTTTTTATCTTGAATCTGTTTTAGACACTGATAATTCTAATTTTATTGTTTCACTAGGAATTAATATCCATATCGAAGATAACCTTGCCAATTACTGGGATCTCGATAACTTTGACGAATTAATCATAAAATTCGTTAATCTTACATTTACTTATGAAAAAAAGATGGACCGCTACACTTCAATTTCATTTGGTCAAGTTGGAGAATCAATAAATGAAACAAGTGTTGAAATAAGAGATGCAAATCTTGAACTTAAAATTAAAATTGATAAGGCTTGGCCCAAGTCGCTTTCTCCTAATTCAGAATTAAAGATTTTCATTAACAACTATGAGATTGAGAATCCAATCAAAGAATTAAGTGATTTAAACACAACCTTTCAGAGTGTAAATTTAAGATCCAAGGATATTAAAGCTTATATCATGAAAAATGTTAATATTTCAATATCAATAATGATATTATTAAAAGATAACTTCGTGTTAGATCAAAAAATTACAATATCCATTGACGATGTTTATTTTACAATTTCTTATATAGTTTTTATGGAAGATTCATCCTTATTTTATATAATTGGGATAATTTTGATTATTTTATTGCTTATCATTGCAATTTTAAGTATTCTAAGTTTGAGATCTTATATCTTAATACCAAGAAAGTCTAGAAAAAGAAAGGCGCTATTATCTAAGACTCAAAAATTTAAGGATGCTGAAAATATTCAAGGAGTACTTTTAATACATAATCCTAGCGGACTCACTATCTTTGCTAAGAATTATTCTGACTTAATGGAAGGTAAAAGTCCTCTATTTTCAGGATTTCTTCAAGCTATATCAATTATAGGTGAAGAAATGACTCGTAAGGATCAAATTAAATCGAAAGGAGTTCGATCAAATTTAGTTGATGGTATTCACAGAGTAATTGAACTAGATTTTAATCACTTTTATTGCCTTGTCTCAGATATAGAAGAATTACGGACCGTTTTAATTCTTAATAAAAAAGCTTCTAAGAGATTAAAAAGACAATTGTTAAATTTTGGATTAAGTGTATATGCAAAATTTTCAGCAATATTAAAGGATTGGAATCATGAATTAGATATATTTAAAGAAGAGATTCCAAATTTTCTTGATAATTATTTTAATTTATATTATAAGCTTTTCTATAAAATAGTTATTACTTACTCTGATCTTGAAACTGTCAAGAAAAAGTTTAGATTATCTAGAATTGATTACAAAATTTTAACAGAAATTCTTTCTATCTCTGAAAAAAATAATATCTTTAAATTAGTATCATTGTTGAATACATTAAGTAACAAAGATGAAGATTTAATTATTGATAGAATTGAAGATCTTATTCAAAAGAACCTACTTATTCCAGCTAATTCCCTTGAATTTCAGATATAAATCTCATAAATTCAGTTAATTTTTTGAAAATTAAACCATTCTCTTATTTTTTAATTTATAAGAAAAACAAACTTAATTTTTGATGCTGTAATTTACTAATTAATTTAGTTACCAAATTAAAGCTAGTTTTGATTTAATATGAGCAATATGAACTATGAAGAAATACAGGCTAAGATTAAAAAGGTAGTAAATAATCCTATAAGGCATTTTAAATCCGAAGAATTAAAAGGAATAATTGAAAGGTATCATCAAAATCACCCTAAATCAATGGAAATATATGAAAGAATGAAGAAAGTCATACCAGGGGGCGTTGAACATAATTTAAGTTTCAATTATCCTTTTCCATTAGCTAGTAAACGAGTATTTGGTTGTTATATGGAAACTGTAGATAATATTATATTTACTGATTATTTAATGGATGGAGGACCTATAATTCTTGGTCATAATCATCCCGACTTGACTGAAAAAGTAATTGAAGTGATACAGGAGATAGGCCCTTGTCATGGAATTACAAGTGAATATGAATACCTCGCAGCTGAACAATTGAAAAAACATTTTCCTTCATGTGAACTAATACGTTGGCTACAATCTGGAACTGAAGCTGATATGCTAGCAATTAGGGTTGCAAGAGTCTTCACTAAAAGGAAATGGATTGTGAAAATGGGTGGATCTTACCATGGGTGGAGTGATCAGCTCGTGTTTGACATGAAAATCCCAGGAACTCTTAGGATGGAATCACATGGTATTCCTAAGCAAGTTTTAGAATATACTCTCTCATCACCACCCAATGATATTAATGCACTAAGAGATCTATTTAGAGAAAAGAAAAAGATTGCCGCTGTGATAATAGAACCTCAAGGAGGTGAATCAGGAGCAACACCAACAAGACCTGGCTTCAATAAAGAAATAGAAGAATTATGTCGTGAAAATGGGGCTTTACTTATTTCTGATGAAGTTGTATCTGCTTTTAGATTAGACATGGGTGGCGGTCAAGCTTATTTTGGATATACTCCAGATTTATCTGTATTTGGTAAGATTGTGGGTCATGGGTATCCCTCAGCAGCAGCTCTTGGAGGGAGAGAAGATCTAATGAAATTATGTGCTGCTGGTGTAGGTGGAGTAGGTGCAAAGAGAGCATATTGTGGAGGTACTATCGCTGCAAATCCTCTCACATGTGCTGCTGCATACTATGCCATTAAAATAATTGAAGAAACTAATGCTACTGAAAAAACTATTAAAGCTGGAACGCGTTTATCAAATGGACTAAATGAAGTATTTGATAGACATAATTTACCGTGGTTCTCATATAATTATGGAGGGACGGTTCATTTTCAAACAAGTTATCCATTTGGGTTGGACATTAAAGATCCGATTCAAGGGCCTCAAATAAAAGAACGTAAAGAATTTATGGAGCACATGGGAGCCGCACTAGTAGATCAAGAGCTCATTTCTGTTGCAGGTAGTAGATTTTATGTCTGCATGCTTCATTCTGATGAAATTATTGATGAGACCCTTCAAAAAATTGATAATATTTGTTTAAAAATCGAATGAGCCCTAAACCTTAAAAGCCCATTCTCCATTTCTCATAATAGGTTCATTTTTTCCATTTTTTGTTATCCCATCAACATTCATTTTTTCTGAGCCAATCATAAAATCCATGTGTGTTTTGCTAATATTACCACCACCAGCAGAAAATTCCTCATCAGACATAGCTTTACCATTTTGTATAGCAAATTTAAAGCCTCGACCTATAGCAATATGAGATGATGCATTTTCATCTATAAGAACATTATAAAAAAGTAATCCTGATTGCGAAATAGGAGAACTGTGTGGAACAAGAGCAATTTCTCCCAGTCTTTTTGCACCTTCATCCGTTTCAAGTATCTTATGCAACATTTTTTCCCCTTTTTTGGCAGTTGCTTCTACAACCCACCCTTTGGAAAAAGTTAATCTAATCTCATCAATTATAGCGTCTGTATGGCGAGGTTTTGTAGTGGTCACAACTCCCTCTGTCTTATCCTTATGTGTTGTTGTGAAAACCTCCTCAGTAGGTATATTTCCTACAAAATCAATGCCACTTTGAGTTCTAAATCGTGCACTCCCCCAAATATGACTGTTAGGTAGCCCAATTGTAAGATCTGTGCCAGGAGCATCGAACTTTAATGATACATACTGCTTTTCATTTAAATATTTACTTCTAGCACTTAGTTGTTTAATGTGATCTTCCCATGCAGCAAGAGGGTTTTTATTTTTAACCCGACATATTTCAAAGATAGTGTCCCAAAATTTTGCTTTTTGAATTTCTCTAGGAACATCGGGAAATAACTTTTCGGTCCAACCATCTATAGGAGCAGTAATCGCAGTCCAATTTACAGCACTTGTAGATATTAAATCACCAAAAGTTTTTCTATGCTTGAGATATGTGTTTAAAGCAGTTGCCATTAATTCTGGATCATGTCCCTCAAGTAGATCAGGATTAAAAGCAACAAAAATAAGGACTGCATCTCCTTCCTTCCCAAATTTATATTGATAATCAGTTCGCCAAGTAGGGTATTCTTCAAAAGAATCACTTGGGGCATGTTCAAATCTGATTTTCCGTAGCTGATTATCATCCCAAAAAACTTCTACAAATCTTGCTCCTACTTTATATGCTTTTTTTGTAATTAGTCTTACTAAAGGAAATAATTCAATTGGTGTCCCGTAGGTATATGGGGTGGTTCCACCTATCAGTAAACGTTGTCCTGGTTGCAGATTGAGACCTATTTTTACAATCACATCTGCATAATTTTCTAAATTCTTTTCAAATTCTGAATTCATTCTATTCACAATAAAATTTTATATTTTATACTATGTTTTTAAATTCGCTCTAATTCATTTAATATGTTTCGATTTAAACTGCATTTAAACTTTAAAAGCCCATTCACCATTCCGCATAATTGGTTCAACTTTTCCTTCTTCTAATATCCCGTCAATATCCATCTCTTCTGAACCAATCATAAAGTCATAGTGTAATTTACTTATATTACCACCTGCAGCTAAAAATTCTTCATCAGACATTGTATTCCCATTCTCTAAACATGATCTCCAAGCGCTACCTAAAGCAATATGACATGAAGAATTCTCATCGATTAAAAGGTTATAAAAAAGTATTTCTGTTTGAGAAATTGGTGAACTATGAGGAACAAGGGCAATTTCACCCAATCTTCTTGAACCTTCATCTGTATCAAGGATGCCATTGATAAAATCCTCTCCGTTCTTGGCGGTTGCCTTAACTATTTTTCCTTCTGAAAAATGCAATTTCAAATCCTCAACTAAAACTGTTCGAGAGAAAGGTTTGGTAACACTAACAACTCCCTCTGTCTTATCTTTATGCGGAAGTGTAAAAACCTCTTCTGTTGGGATATTACCAACAAAAGCAATTCCATTTTTACTAATAGATCGAGCAGCCTGCCAATTATGTTTCCTTGGTAGTCCTATCGTTAAATCTGTTCCTG
>JBHLPN010000160.1:0-7513 GCA_048939445.1 Promethearchaeota archaeon
TTAACACGACAACCCCACCTCCGTGGTTTCTGTTTGTAAATATTCTTCGGGTGGCGTTATTCGGTTATATTTTGTTCGAATACGCTATGATTACTAAAAAAACAGAGGATGAAACCAAACAAAGAATTAGATTGTTCTTTATAGGTATATTTATCAGTGTTATAGGGCTTATTTCTAATACAGTTGGAGGGATTTTTGACTTAATATTTTTTGAAATCCTAGCTCTAATTCTAATTAATGTTGGAGCAATAATAATAGTTAAAGGATTTTTTCTTTAATTGGGTTTAATACACTATTTTTATTTTTTAGCTTGAGAACCAGTGATGCCTTTAACCTTAAGTCTTATAATTTAGAAATCCCCTTTAATTCAAAAATATTTAAATAAAAAAATCAGATTATTTAATAACAGAATATAAATAAATTTTCTTCTGTAATTCAATCAGTTAATTGATAGTAAAAAAAGGGCAAGCTTTATTAGAAAAAGCTAAATCTGAGGAATTAAGGTATAATTGGGAAGAAGCAGCACGGATATATAAGCAAGTTGCGGAAGATCTTTTATCAAACGATATAAAAGAAGATTCTGCAATCATATTTAATAACCTAGGTTTTGCTTATTCAAGAGCAGCATTATCAGCTGAATCATCGGAAGATTATCTAGAGCAATGTAATTGTGCAATAGATGCCTATCAAAGAGCTATAAACATCTTTAAAGAGACTGGAAACAAATCTATGGAATTAGAATGCAAAGCTTTGAAATTCTATGTTACTAGTATAAGTCAAAGCTCACTTATTAAGGCAAAGGAGGCTGCTAGTAAATCAATTGAGTTGCTCGTTGAATCGAGTGAAAGCTATTCTAAAAAAGGGGATAAAGAGGGCATTGCAAGAACATTAAGTAAAGCAGCAACGACATCGGTAAGTTTAATTCTTTTTTGTAGTGAACAAGAAGAGGTTCTAGAGGTTGCAAGAAAAGGTAGAGAAATTTCAGAAAAAGCACGTAAAATCTCTGAGGAAATTAAGAATGTTCAATATCTAGCTGCAGCATTGAGTTCTGAAGTTGGTATCGTGTCTGATATGACGGTATATAAATTAGAATATCAAATTAGCTCAATATTTCCCAAAAGAGTTGCTACATGGTCACATTTGAAATGTGAAAAATATTTAAAGCTTATTGAGGATACAATCGATTCCAGAGTTCTTGCAACGATTTATAATGTGGTTGGGCGTTGTTATATAGATTATGGACTAAATTATATTGAGGAAGAAACTGAACAACAAAAACATTTTGATGAAGCAATCAATTTACTTAAAAAGAGTGTGGATCATGCTAAAAAATCAAAAGATAAGTCTGCAATAATATTAAACTTGTATGAGTTCTTTCAGGCTATAGCAGTTTCAGGAAAAATTGACTATTTAATAAAAAAAAGGGTAGAGTTCTTTCCTTTACTAAGAAAATTAAGTAAGATCTTTGCTTCTTCAATTAATTTTTGGAATTTTTTAGTTAAATTAGCTCTAGCCAACTATTATAGTAACGCTGTAATGTACACTCAAGATTTTCTGACGTCTGCCGATAAGAAGCTTTATGGTGAAAAAGGGATTAAATTCGCTTCAAAAGCTTTAGAATTAACTGCTTTTACACCATTTTGTGTGCATTTATATGTGATATTAACAAATATCTATTCCATATTAACTTCTCTCACTAAAAAGATAGATAAACGAGATATTTATGCAAAGGAAATGTTAGATTTTGCGCGAAAAGCTGAAGATATTGGAAAAAATTATGAGGAGGGGTATCCTCAACCCACACGCCCTCAATTCACATATTCTACTGCTCTATATGTTGCGTACAAAACTTTAGCAGATATAGCTGATTTTCAAAGTGCAAAAGCTGAAATGTTAGAAAAAGCGGCAGCTGCTTTAGAAGTAAGTACAATCGGGATTAAACATCTTAGATTGTCAATAGAGTCAAAACTTAGCTTAGGGGCTCTTTACGAAGAAATTAGTATTTTAACGAAAGATACAGAAAAATTAAATTGGGCAAAAGAAATATTCAATGAAGCTATCCAAGAATCGTTGAGAACTGGATATACTGCTGCAAGAATTACTGCTTATAATAGTATTGCACGTATCGAGGATCGCTTAGGGAATTTTACAGATTCTGCAAAAAACTATGAAATATTAAAGAAATTATATTCTGAATTATTAAAAAGTACGATATACGAAGCTTCAAAAGAAGAAATCAATAATAAAAGAAAATATATTGGTGTTTGGAGTTTAATTGAAAGGGCTAAAGCATATCATAAAATCGAAAATCACCTCAAAGCGAAAGAGAATTATATTAAAGCCAATGCAATCTTACAAAAACTCCCCAATTTCAATAATGAAGCTCCTTACTATGGAGCTTGGGCATTATTAGAGGAAGCTGAGCAATTTAGCCGTGAAGAAAGGTCAAATGTAGCTTTAAGAAAGTATATTAGTACTAAAAAGGCCTTTACTAATGCAATAGGTGTTCTAGAAAAATCATATGATCAGTTCAAGGAGAAATTCAAAATCGAGAGAATTAAAAAATTAGTAAAAGTAGCTAAAATGAGAATCGATTACTGTAATGCTAAAATCAATCTTGAAGAAGCAAAAACACTGGAAAAACTAAGTAAACACCTCTTATCAGCTGAAAAATTTGCTTTAGCTGCTTCCCAATTTGAAGAAATTTGCAAATTATTCGAAGGAGAAAGAGATCGAAATGATCTTGAAGCTATTTATTATCTTTGTAAAGCATGGGAAACTATGCAACTTGCAGAAGAATATGAAGAACATGATAGATATGAACTAGCGGCTAGTTTATTTAAGAAAGCAAATGAGTTCTTCATTGATAATAAATCAAAGTTATTAGCGTCTGGTAATTCATCAATTTGTCTGGCATTAAAATTCGGACATGAATTTGATAAATCTTATGAAGAAGAATCTAAAACACAACTCTTTTCAAACATTAGACAATTGCTTAGTGAAGCTGCTTCTTCGTATGGAAAGGGGGGTTTTAAAGGTGGAGAATTCTGGGCTTTAGCAACATCATTGTATTTTGAAGCTATGTGGAATATAGACAAATCTCAAGAAGAATTAGATCTTACTGTAAGAAAGAAGTTTCTAGCCAATGGGGTTAAATTCCTAAATTCAGCGATTAAATTGTTTCATAAAGCTGGCTATAAAAAGAAAGAGAAGGAGATAAAAATGAGATTAGTTTCTTTAGAAAAAGAAGAGAGAATTCTAGTATCTGTTTCAAATGTTTTTATGTTACCTCCTATGACTAGTAGCACTATTGGAATCAAAGCTCCATCCTGCCCTATAGAAACCAGTCAATCTGTAAAAATAGAAGATTTACACCAATTAACTCAAGATTTGGGAAAAGTATCTAAGGATACTGTTTCAACTCTTATTGAATTACAGGATATTCCAAAAATTAGAGAAGTTAAGGATGTTATAGTGTTTGTGAGTTATGCTACAATTGATTCTATTGATTTTAAAATCAAAGATATCGCAGAAGTTTTAACGGAGTCTGAAAAAATCTCTAAGGTTCTCTATTGGCAAGAACATATGAAAGACAACATTATCAAATACATGAATGATAATCTTGGAAAATGTGATGTCATGCTTTTATTTTGTTCTCCAAATGCATTAGCGTCTATACCAGTTGAAAAGGAGTGGACTGCCGCTGATATCATGGGAAAACCTATAATACCTGTCTTTAATGACCCTGATCATATACCTCCGCTTTTAAAACCAAGATTGGGTGTACAATTCGATCCTTTGGATTTTAATAAAAATATTGACAAAATCTATCAACTTATTGTAAAGAAACTTGAATAATAATTTTACAATTCAAAATTCAATCTATTTATGATTTGCTCAAAGAAGGAAACTCTTTCTACTTATCAAATTAATTTGGAGTGTTTCCTGTCAATATTCTTGAATTTTTGAGTGTAATTAATTTTAAATAAATATGAAGAAAATATTAATCTAATTATGAATGAAATTCAAGAAAGTTCTGAAGCAGTTACAGAATTTCGATTATCAAGGAAGAAATTCCTTTTAAATTTGATAAAGTTAATTCCAACAATGAAAAAGATTAGGAAAGGGGCTGAAAAAATTCTACTTGAAGCTGAATCACCAAATTTAAAAGTTGAAGCCCCCACTTCAGAAATTATTCAGAAAGATTTAGAAGATATTTGTAAAGTTCCACATCGGAGAATTGGAACTGAAGAAGCTCATGAAATTGAAGATTTATTATTCCGTAAATGTAAAGAATTAGGCTTGGAATCTGTGAGAAAAGAACCTATTGAAATTATAAATTGGGGTGCAACGAATTGGAAATTA
Organism: Promethearchaeota archaeon; assembly: GCA_048939445.1. Taxonomy (GTDB): domain Archaea; phylum Asgardarchaeota; class Lokiarchaeia; order Sigyniarchaeales; family SOKP01; genus Loki-b32. The sequence continues at coordinate 4,366 of JBHLPN010000160.1, forward strand.
ATAATTTCAACCGAAGCACAAGAACTTGAGATACCATGTTTTTATGTACTTAATACAGGATTTACACCAGAAAACGGTATAAAAGCCCCTTTAGTTTATATTGGTGAAGGACAAGAAAAAGATTTTAAAAAAATAGATGTCAGCAATAAGATTGTAATAGCGGACATTGAATGTCCGACTTTACCTTTAGGAAAATTAATAAATTTAGCAAAACTATTTTATGTTTCCGATCCATCGAGGACAATCGATGATACCACTGAACTCATCTTGACATTTGTATTATCTAATTTTCCGCCCCAAGCTTTAGGAGGAAAAAGAAGAGAGGATTCGGTGTATTGGCGAGCCTTCGATAGAGGTGCGTTGGGACTAGTATTAATTTTAAGAGATTATCCTTCAAATATAAATAGCCATTGGGGTCCTTATGATGGGGTTATGAAACCTATTCCAGCGTTATATGTAGGTAAGTATGATGGAATAAAAGTTCGAGAGTTAGTACAGGAAGAAAATGCTCAATGTACAATAATACTTGAAGGATTTAAAGAACCAAGTGTCGCACATAATATTTGGGGTATATTACCAGGAAATTCAGAAGAAATGATAATGATATCAACTCATCATGATTCAGCATTTAAGGGAGCTTCTGAGGATGGTACAGGAGTAGCGATGGTGTTAGCTCAACTAAGAGCATGGTCAAAAGTTCCAAAAAGCGAACGGTCAAGATCATTATTATTTTGTCTATCGACGGGGCATCTATATGCTGGAATTGGTGCTGAAAAATTTGCTCTTAAATATAAAAATACTTTATTAAAAAACGTACTTGTAGATTTAAACTTAGAACATATGTGTGCTAAAGAAGCTGTAGAAGACCCTGAAACGCACAATTTTAAATTAACTAATAATCTATCAATGGGAGCAATTTTTATTTCTCGAAATGAAAATTTAGTAGCCCCTGTTATTAAGGTCTGTAGGGAATATAATATTGAAAAAATGCTGTTAATTCCGGATAACTTTTTCGCAACACCTCCAATTGGAGAGGCAGGACATTTTGCGACTCAAGGAGATTTAAAAGTAATTCATTGGATTAGATCTCCATATTATTTACTAACTGCAGAGGATACACTTGATAAGATTGCTGTAGATAAACTCCATTCCACTGCTCAATGTGTTTCTGATTTAATCAATTTTTTAATGTCAATACCGAAAGAACATTATTAAAATAATTTTAAAGATATGATTATCAAGATTCAGTATATAATTCTTGGTTATTTTTTAGAGTATCAACTTTATAAGAATATTATTTGAAATATTTTTAGGATCTTACCCCTAGACACAAATAAATTCTATTAACCATCATGAAAAAAGCGAAATAATTTTTCTCTCTTTTTCCAAATGATAATAATAATTGAAAAACAAAGTCCAATAATAATTATGAGGTTATAACTACTAATCAAAGGTCCTACATACTCAATGTATATTTTAGCAGCATAAATATCTCCATTAGGATCATTTCTTTTATCTCCCCATGAGATAAATGCATTTCCAAATCCATCACTACAGACAGCGACAGAACTTTGATCATTACTCTCGGTACAAATAGCTCGACCATTATCTTCCCATTGTTCAATGCCTCCTGCGCTAATTAATTGAACATAGATATCCCAATCAATTCCATTTCTATAATCACGCCACGCAATAAATGCACCTCCCGCATCATTGCTACATGCTTTAATATAAAGCTGACTATATAAATCTCCCTTATTATTTGCATCACAGATAAGAGCTCCATTATATCGCCATTGTACAGCCCCAGTTGAACTAACTTTTTGAGCATAAATATCCCAATTAATTCCAGTTCTGTTATCTTCCCAAAAAATGATGGCTCCCCCTGCTTTATCACTTACAATTTGAGGATAAACTTGTTCATGTATTTCACTACATATAACTGTACCATTTTCTCCCCATTGTAAATTCCCATTCGAATCAACTAATTGAGCATAAACATCTCCTTTTAACCAAATATCATCGATTAAATCATCTCTGGTATCAATCCAGGTAATGATCACTCCTCCTTCACCATCACCACATATTTCAGGGGTGTATTGCCCTTTTCTAGCATTGCAAACTAGTACGCCATCTTCAGCCCATTGTAAGCTTCCACTTGAATTAAATCGTTGGGCGTAGATCTTAGACCTTCCAGTTCTGTCATCTTCCCAGACTATAATTGAACCTCCATTATTATCATAAATAATCTGTTGATCAGTGGTATACCCAACTGTATTATTGGTTATAATTATCCCATTTTCATTCCACTGAACATGTCCAGTTGAATTAATCCGTTGGGAGTATAGGTTATAAATTCCGCTTCCGCCCTGACGCCACACTACAAAGGCTCCACCTTCCCCATCATTACAAATTATAGGTTGCATTGCATAAATAGCTTCATCACTTATTGCTATTCCATTGTGGTTCCACATGATCTCTCCGTTAGTATTAACTTTTTGTACATAAATTGGGCCATAATCTGGTCCAACTATAAAATCATACCATGTTACAAATACGCCACCCTCTCCATCACTACAAATTTCAGGGTGTGATTGATCTTTACTCGTATTACAGATAACCAAACCATTATCAGCCCATAATGGAATCCCACTTGAACTAATTCGTTGTAAATATATATCCCAATCTCCATTTCTATTATCCTGCCAAACAATAAATGCACCTCCTATCCCATCATTAAGCATCTTGATATACCAATGCTCTCCAATTGCCGTACAAATAATAATGTCAATTTTTTTCCAATTATCGTTTCCCTGTAAATTGAAATTAATTGCTGTTGCATTAGTACTGAAAATAATTATTAAAAAGAGAATAAAGACCATGAAATTTTTTTTTTTCACATTTGGTTGGATCTTACCCTTAAGCATAATTAATTCCAATTAATCACAATTAAAAAATTATTAAGAAAAAGATCAACTATTTTTAAAAAGAATTTAACTAAATCAATTCTTTAATGATTATTCCAAAAGCACTTTATTAAAAAAATTTTGAAGATAGGATTATCAAAAATCGGAACAAAATTCCACGATATCTTTTTTAGAGTATAAAATTCATTTTTACTTCTTTTAAATTATTTTTTCATTTATAG
>JBHLPN010000161.1:0-7495 GCA_048939445.1 Promethearchaeota archaeon
AGGTAATCCATGTTCATCAGTAATCCATTCTCCAAAATATCCAGATCCGAAGGCTTTCTTCTTCATTTCTAAAATGACTTAATTTTTCAGCAAAAATAAATATTCTCTATTTTAAAATTGATTTTACAATGATGTAGGTTTGTGGTTTATATTGTCATTTAATAATTTTTTATTCTTATATCTCTTAACATTTAGGAATTATATATATATATTATTAGATTAAATCTAGATGAATAAAAATGACATTACATATCTACCATTCTTCTCTTTATAACTTTTTAAGGTTTGTAATGAGAAATCCTTCTGAAAAGAAGATTTTAGATTGTGGAGCAGGAGGGAGTATACCACCATTAGCACTATTTCATTCTTATGGATTTGAATGCTATGGTATTGATAATTCAAAAGAACAAATTAAATTAGCACATAAATATTGTGAAGAAAACAATATTGAATTAAAAATAAAATACGGAGATATGAGAGATCTTCCATTTGAAGATGAGTATTTTGGATTTGTTTATTCAATATTTTCAAGTGTTCATTTAACTAAAAAAGACACCGGAATTGCAGTAAGAGAAATGGAGCGCGTTTTAAAAAAAGGTGGCTTATGTTATATAAATTTCTTGTCAGTTGAAGATATATATTATGATAAGGAAAAGGAAGAAAATCCAGGAGAAATTTCCGAATCTGAAGGAGAAGATTTGATTCTTCATTCTTATTATTTTGATGATGAGCCAGATATGTATTTTAAAAATACTGAAATATTATATAAAGAAAAACGAAAAATAATATTAAGAACAGATGTTCCAAATTACCGTACCTGTTATTTAGATTATATTACTAAAAAAAGATGAAATATGGAATGTGCACAAGACTAAAATAATAATAAGATAAAAATAGTGATTTAGGCTTCCTCTTCTTCTTCAAATTCCTTTCCCATTAATCGCATTACAGCATCAGCAAGTTTATTTTGGCTTCGGCTCATAATACCTTTAACTTTGCCCTCTGCTCCGAGAACTCTTAACATGATACCATTCCACACAGATGAAGGTTCTCCTTTTATATTTTTAAATCTATCACGGTGTACCTCGACGCGTATATTATCATAATTCTGAGCGGCTTCAGTGCATTTAAAACATAGAATACATTTATCCCGATCTACTTCAATTTCTTTACCCTTTCTTTCCATAGCACTTACAGCACATTCATCACAAAAAGCATCTAATACTTTTGTATCTTTTTCAGTACTGGTAATCGTGATAGATCCCTCTACAACTTTCCTAACTTTTTGACCTGATTCTAATTCTCGTACTTCTTCTTCAAATTCAGGTAATGAACCATTTTCAACTACATTTAGTTTTTTCTCGCCATTAATAAAAAGCTCTAAAGTATATCCTGGGCAAATCCAAGTACAGCAACCACACCAAACGCATTTTTCTGTATCAACTACTATTTTTTTATCTGACTCGATTTTCATATCTTTAGGCGTTCCTATTGCAGTTTTTTTTAAAGGTTCATCATAGATGGAAATTGTAACAGGACATACACGATGACAGAAACCACACTCTACACATTTGTCCTCGTGGTAAACAAGCGACATAACATGATTTAACATTTTAAACTCATAACTTACTGTATTCTCATCAACTTGAATAGCCTTTTTTGATGGTAGCGACATTTTAATTTAATATCCTATTTTTTAATATTTATTAATAATATAGGAAAGATAATAAAGCTTTTAGAAGTGATATCAGTTATGCAATAATCATTTTAATAATATTTAATAAGTTAAAAAAAAATAAATAAAAAAACAAAAAAGAAATAAGTAGAATATTATTTTTTCTTCATAGTATCTCCACAACAGGTAAAACCCATATCAGAGCAACTAGACTCATCAGCACAGTCACAACTTTTCGTAACTGTAAATTCAAGTCCGCAATCTTCACAAACGTATACATCGCCTTTTTTCATTTCATGACAATGGACCATATTTTTTCACCTAAGTATTAAGTTTACATTTTAAAATGAGCTTTTATTTCTATAAAAACATTTTCTTTATAGGATATTAAATTAGTGATTCTATAAATCTTACTTTTAGACATATAAATTAAATTAAAGCTGAAAAATAAAACTCTTCTCTAATTAAATAATTTCATTTTATTTTTAAGTTCCTTTATTCGAGTCCTTAACGTGACTTCTGTTATTTTAGTAGCCTTAGCTATTACTTTTTGAGTCAATCTTTGATCTGAAAACTTTACTGCTAGATACAAAGCAGATGCAGCAAAACCTCTTGGATCTTTTCCATTACAAGAAAGCCCCATTTTTGAAGTTCTAGAAATTAAATCCAAAGCATTATTTTGGATCTCCATTGAAAGACCTAATTCATTTCCAAATTTAAATATTAGTTGCTTAACACTTATAGGCTTATAATTTAGATTTAATTCTGGTAAAATTTCTCTAAGGATTAGACTTAAGCTATTTATTATTCTTTTACGAGGAATCAATGATATACCACTTATTTCTTCTAATGTTTTTGGTAATTCATGTACTCTAATTGCAACGTATAGAGAAGCTGCAATAAATCCTTCAATAGAACGCCCCATAGTTAACTTCTTTTTTGCAATAAGTGAATATATTTTCCAAGCAGTTTCATAGACATACTCTGGAATATTCAATTTAGATACTAATTGTCTCATTTTTGGTTTAGCTTCCCAGAAATTTCTCTCGATGCTTGAAATTAAAGAATTTTGAATTTTGGACAAACGTAAAAACATACTTTTTTTTTCGGCACTGAGGTAATTTCCCTTATAATCCATTTTGTATTTAGGAAGTATGGTTCTTGATCCAAACTCTCTCCACCTAGGTTCAGTCTGTTTTCTTTTTTCTATTTCTTCTTTCCCATAAGCTCTTCTTTCATTTTCAACTAAATGAATATCAAATATTAATCCACAGTTCAAGCAGAGTTTATAACCGTCCTTGGTAGCGAGATTGGGTTTTTTACAACATGGTTCTTCTGTCAGTTCATCTGTATTCAAATATTCTCTATCATTTTTCAATTATTTTTTCACCCTTTATGCATTTTATAATGCAAAATATTACCTATCCTTTGAGTAATCTTAATAGAAGTTCAGCTTAATAAACTTATTTATTATTTCCTTTTTTTAGAAGTCTAAAAATTTAATCACAGATAATGGAGTTAATTTATATTTGAATAAACTTTAAAATTTTTGATTTTTTAATTAATCATTAATTTTTTAAAAAAAAGTGTAATTTGAAAATTTGGTCAATACTTCTAAGTATACTTATTAATTGACTATTTCAAACAAAATTTATTTACTGATTAACCATAGAATAAGTTATATAATTCATTATATATTTCAGCAAGTTTAGAAATACGATGCTGGTCATTTTGTTGAAGTATGTTAAAGATATAAGCTCCTAATCCTTGAGGATTTTTTATCCATTGTACAAAACCTTCAATTTCAGCCTTAAGGTATGGATCAATAGTTGTTTGAAGTGGAGTAGCTTGATAGGCTGCCATTTGTTCTGTTGAGCTTCCATACGCTTCCTCTTCCTTAATTTCAACTTCAGATTCTATAAATTCAGATTGAGAACCCTTTTTTAGCATAGCAGCTGCTCTTGCTACAGCCGGGTATGCCATATGAAACCAACCTTTTGCTTTAGGTCTAACATGAGCCAACATGTAATTTTTTCCATCTGGAGTCGATGCTCCAATCAAATGTCCCTTTTTCTTTCGATTAGTTGCGATGAAACGTTCTGGCTCCATTTGTAAGATTGAGTATCTTATTCCATTAAGAGTTACAAATTGAGCATTTCCACTAGCCCATTTTCTAAGTACTTCTTTTATATCTTTCTTGATATCCCATTTACTGGTAGTAAATAAAACTTTTCCGGTCTTATCAACTACTGCTACCTCTGAAGCATCGGGATAGTGCTTCTGCAATTTATTTACAACAGATTTTATATTAACCATGATCAGTATAAATTTTGTGATGTTTCTAAGCTACCAAATTTTTGTATAGTTATTTTAATCCAACTGTCAATATCTCTTAAAAGTTCTGTCTTTTCATTCGAGCTTAATCCTAAATTAGGTTCAGCTCGTTGATAAACATTAGCGTATCTACTAAGTTCCCATAGATAATTTACGTGTAGAACCTTCTTTTTGATGTTATTTCTAGCTATTTCAAAACATTTACCAATCGTAGCGATGTCATAATTTTCTTCTACTATATGTTTTAATGTTATAAGAGTCTCTACAGCATTTTCACGTGGTATATAGGGAAGAGGTTTAGTTTCTACAAAAGGACGTTTCATAGTTCTGAGTTCAAAATTCTCTTCTTTTTTAATAAATTTTGTGACAACTGGCTTTTCAAGTGTTTCTTCCCTTTCAGGTCGATAAATCCTAGTTTTCTTTATTACCATTGCTCTCTCTAATTGTTCTTTTGATTGTCTTTGAAGTTGCACTGGCCATTCTTTAAAAGAGTTCATTCTATTTTCAGCAGATATAAGAATTGATTCTTTAGGTAACTTTTTATCCATGTGATTCCCTTCAGGGTTAAAAGAAAATGGTTTACCAGAACTAAGAAAAGGTGCTGATTTTTCAATTATAGAAAATAGGAACATAGGGTCATATTCAATAGAAGAATAAACATTTTTTAAACTTATAATTACATCTCTAATATATTGTAGTTCATTGATGGTGAAATTTGCATTTAAATATTTACTCACTCCTAAATTAATTCCAAATAATCCTGCTGTAGCTTCTAAATATTTTGTTTTAGATTCATATTTCATATCTCCTGAAATCAATATTTTATTATAAGAATCCCACGCAGTACTCAATAACATGTGTCCATTTCTATCTATTTGAAAAGATTTAGGATCTCGTAATACTTCTATAAACTCTAAAAATATATCTTTATAAGGAATAAACAAATTTCTCATAAGGGTACCTTGTATAAACGTAATTTTATTTTCTGATTTGAATGACATGTCAATTGGCACTTTGAACAATTTTTCCCCTATAATAACATCTCTGTCATTCTCTAATGTAAGATTTCTTGATGTGGCTAAATGGTCATATACAAAATCAGATAAAATTAATCCTGTTAATTGTCGATTATCTGTAATATATCTTCCAGATTGCAATTCAAATTTAACATAATAGTACCCTAAGCCAAATAAATAATAAACTGTGCCCATTTCATTCGATATTGCACACTCAGTTCCCCCTAAAAAAATAATTAGATCTTGAGAAATTTTGGACACGTTATGATGAACATAATTACCCAATGTTGGATAACCAAGCAAATTTCCCCAACTTGGTATAACAAAAAAAATGTTATGAGGAATTAGTTGGCTTTTGATGCTATGAGTTGACATATGATTTTTTGCTATAATAATTGAAAACTTATTAAAAAAAGTGAGTTCTTAATATTTAATTCTTTCTTGAATTTAGGTTTAGTTTATAATTTTGAAAGACTAAATTTATTAATTTTGACCATAAAAACTATCGATTTTTTATTTTAAAATTATTTAAAACTAATCTCTATTCCCTCGTTTAATCCACACTATCATTTCACTCTTGCCTCGATTTGCCCAAGTATAATAGGGGATAAAATGTATATTTCCAGAACTAACAAATATCCCTTCTACTATACTATCTCGATAATCTGTTTTAAATTTAGCTTTATCATCTAAAGTTAAATCAAATATCGAGGCCTCCTTATTATCTACACTTTCAACACAATAGACAATTGGACCACGTTCTATAGCAACTTTACCAAAATTTTCTTTAACATTTTCATGACTCAAAACTCTTCTAATTGGCATTGGTATGTTTATATCAATAACATCATTATCCTCCCAACCACGCAGTAATTTAATAAATCCCTTTTCTATTTGATAATCAACTAATTCACTATTGATTTTAATAGTCATTTCTAAATCATTAGGTTCCATATAATAATAAAGATCGCTTGGTACTGGTTTGTTCTGTGCCCAACCAGGAACTCGGATAGCAAAATTAAATTCTTTCATCTGTGGTATGCCAACTGTTATTTTCACATTTCCTTCCCATGGATAATTAGTTTCTTGAGTAATCGAGATTAAAGAATTATCTAAAAGGATTTTTGCATCATTCTCAATGAAAAGATTAACAAAAATAGTGTCTTTTTCTATAGCATAGATAAAAATTGGAATTTGGGGGATAAAACGTACGATATTTGTGGGACAACAAGAAACTAACCACCATGATTTTCTAATAACATTTCCTTTGGAAGAAAGTGGATTAAAATAAAAGAATTTCTTTCCATCAATGGAGATTCCCGAAAGGAGACTATTATATAAAATTCGTTCCAAGACATCAATATATTTAGCTTCTCCATGTAGTAAAAAAAGGCGATGATTCCATAAGATATTTCCAATAGCCGCACAAGTTTCATTATAAGCCTCGAAATTAGGCAATTTATAATCATCCCAGAAACTTTCACCAAATTCATGCGATCTGGAACCAATTCCACCTGTAATATACATCTTTTTTGAAACAATATTATTCCAGATTCGATTAATAGCAGCTCTATAATCTGAATCGTTGAAAAAAGCAATTATATCTGTAATGGCTGAATACATGTACATTGCTCTTACTGTATGCCCTACTGCTTCATCTTGATCAATAATTTTTTTGTGACTTTGGTTATATTCAAGAGCTCTTGCTTCTTGCAATTTAGGACTATCAATTTTTAGTTGAATTAAATAACTTGGATGCTCAAATACATCAGTAGAACCCCGAATATCAAGAAAATATTTTGCTAATTTCAAATATTTATCATCTTTTGTTATTTTAAATAGTTTCACTAATCCTAATTCAATTTCTTGATGCCCTGGGATTTTTTCAATTTTTCCTGGACCAAAATCTTTCTCTACTAAATTTGCACTTTTGATCGCCACATTCAATAAAGTCTGTTTACCTGTAGCACAGTAATAACCAATAGCAGCTTCAATAAGATGACCAATATTGTATAATTCATGACTTAGTATTGAGACTAATTCCCATCGTTTCTTACCTGCCCAATTATGAGGATTTTCTGGATTTATTGTTCGTGTGGTATATAAATATCCATCATCTTCTTGAGCTGCTGCAATTTTTTCGATTAAATTATCAAGGTAATATTCAAGTTTAGAATCAGGCTTTATAATTAGTGAGTAAGCTGCTCCTTCAATAACCTTGAAAACATCTGAGTCATCAAAAGGAAAGATTGGTCTTTTGTCGTTATTTAATAATCCTGCAGCTCTGGAAAAATTATCGATACGTCCAGTCTTCTCACATTTTTTAAAAACATGAGGAATTGTGTCATTATGATTGGTTTCTATTCTGGGGGTCCAAAATTTATCCTTAATTTTTACCCTATTTAGCGAGATTGGATGAATTGCATAACCCGAATAATTCAAAATATCCCCTTGTTAAAAACCTAAAAAT
>JBHLPN010000162.1:0-7397 GCA_048939445.1 Promethearchaeota archaeon
AAAAAGAATCCTTTAAAAGTTAATTTGCCTTTTTTTTATTAAAGAATATATAATTATTAAGTGAAATTAATGGATAAAGATAAAGTAAAACAAGTTATCGAAAAAATACGCCCCCAACTTCAAATGGATGGTGGTGATGTAGAACTGCTCTCCGTTGAAGATGATGGAACTGTAAAAATTCGACTAATGGGTCATTGTGCTGGTTGTATGCATGCGCAACAAACAATTAAATTTGGAATTGAAAGAGCTATTAAGCAATTTGTTCCAGAGATCAAAGAAGTTGTGGCAGTTCCATATTAATAAGATAATTTTTACTCTGCATCTTTTTTGATTCTTCTCTTTTCTTTTAGTTTTATTTTTTACAAATATTAATTATTCTGAATTACTATTATAAAATTCAGAGAAAATTCACTCTGCTATAATATTTTTATTATTTTCAAAATAGAATTTAATAATAAAGACTATTGTAAAGAAAATGGAGAATAGGAAACAAAAAGTTCCAATGTTACAAGTAGCATTGGATTTTGAAATCTTGAAAGATGCACTGGCATTAGCAGAAAAAGTAGCTCCTTTTGTAGATATTTTGGAGGCTGGAACTCCTTTAATAAAGTCTGAGGGAATCCGAGTTATTCAAGCATTAAAAGAAGCCCACCCAAATAAATTAATCTGTGCTGATTTAAAAACTGCTGATGCGGGTTATCTTGAAGTGAGAATAGCAGCTCAGGCGAAAGCGGATATTGTTACAATACTGGCGGATGCTTATGATGTCACAATAAAAGAGGCTTTACGCGCTGCGCATGATTTTCATGTAGAAATTATGGCAGATCTTATAATGTCAAGATCACCAGCTATTAGATTAGCTGGTCTAATAGACCTTAAATATAAAGATACCAAATTACACTACGCTTTAGTGCATAGCGGTTTAGATCGCCAAGCATCACGACGAGCACCATTGTTAGAATTAGAATTAGTTGAACGAATACGTGACCACCCAAAATTAGCAGTGGCGGGGGGTGTTAGAGTGACCGATATTCCTAAATTATTAGCTTATCCATTAGATATTATCATTGTAGGTGGAGCGATTACTCGAGCAGATAACCCAAATAAGGCAGCAAAGGAAATTCGAAATGCAATTGACGAGCAATAATTTTAATTTTCAATAAAAAAGGATTTATTTATTTACGTTTCTTTTTAATGTCATTTCTATTTTTTACTGATTCAAATTATAATAAAGTTTTTCAATTGAGCGGTTGGTTATTGCGATTAAAAATAATTATTTTACAAAAGTTAATTACGTGTCAATAATTACATAGCTTACAATTTAAAATACTAAATTTTGAATACATTATGAATGACACTGAAAATGAGGAAAGAATAAAATCTAATAATTCGGAGAAGGAAAAAAAAAAGAAGAAAAAACCAGGGAAGCAACCAAAAAAAACGCAAGGTCAAATGATTCAAGAAGCTCTTGGTTTAAAGGAAGGTGATATCAAGGATATTGAGAAGAAATTATTTATTGTACGCTTTTTAGATTTTTTCTCCGAAGAAACTTTACAGTTTATCTTTAAGGATAATATTTTAAATCAGTATATTAAGGAAATAACAACGTATTTAGATACTTTGAGCTTAGATAGAGAAGAAGACAGACTTTTGAAGCAAAGTTTCGAATCGAAAGAGATTTTAGGTATTATAAATAAATTAAAAGTAAAAGCAGAAGAGCTTGCTATTAGTAAAGGAGTAAAAACTTCAGTTGAAAAACGTTTACGCAACATCTCATTACTTCTTATGTTACCTATGTTTATTCCAGTTGCGATATCATTTATTTGGCCAGATTTAACTTATTTTATACTCCCTATATTATGTGTCTTTTGTATTGCTCCACAATTTGTTAGACGTAGTGTTTTTAATAAATGGTCTGCATTTAAGGAGGAAAATAAACACGAAATTTACTCTGATTACCGAGAAGATATCATGATTTTGAAGAATTTTGCCAGTGAACTACTAGAAAACATTAGAACAAGGCTTCTTGAATTAAGAGTTCCACTTCAATTAATAAAGTTTGTTCTTCACAGTAGAGATTATCAAAATTTAAACTTACTTAATCAAAAAAATATAAGAGGAACAATGCAATATATTTATACTTTTGATTATCCTCCTAGTATAGAGGCATTTCCAATACCACAGCAACTCCAACAATATACAGAACCTATATTTCCAGAAAAAAAAGAAGCTAGAGAAATTGAGAAAAATTTTGTTGTACTTACAAACATGAAAGGTAGAGATGGAATTGTCAACTATTTTGAACCAACTCTTAAACATCAACTAGCAGATGAAATTAATGAGATGTTAAACAACTCTGAATTTAGTAAAGCTCCTAATGATTTTAATACCATCTTACCTAATTATTCAGAAAAGATGGGAATTTATTGTGTATGTGGAGAACTTGCAGATATTACTAATATACAAATCTGTACTTGGAAAAACCAATTCAAATTCTATTTATTCGAAGGTAAAACGTGTGAATGTGGTGAGCAAGTTTATGCTCTCTCATTATTAGATGAATCAGCAGAAATTCCTAATGAATTAAAAGATATTTTCAGAAATTAATTTTTTATTTCTTTTTTATTTTTGAATACCAATCAAAAAGTAATTTATATCCTCTAACAGCACGTTCTACTTCATTTTCGAAGACTGGGATTTTGAGGTCTGAAGCAGCTTTAATAACTCGTTTTGCGCCTTCATGTTCTGCTTGAATTAATATGGTAATTATTGGTTTTTGAGGAAAAGCTTTTTTAATTTTATCGAAAATAATGAAGTCAAATTCAATTTCAATGAAGAATTCTAAAGCTAGAATTAATCCATCAACTGCATCATCTTTTAATAGAGTTTTAGAAGATGTATTATATATTTCACAAATCTTAGTTCCAACAAATCTTTCAGGTGGCCAATAATCAACAGGATTCCCTAATTTACATGTAGAACCTCCTACTTTATTAAGAATAATATTTTTGTGTTCTTGAGTTACTTTAGCCAGGGATAAGCCTTGTTTTCTCATTTCTTTAACGATTAGATAAATTGCACCTGAGCTTGGTCCAATTATACCCAAATTAGAACCTTTTGGTTCTGGACACCATAAAAATATCTTTGCTAGATCAAAAAGTTCAATATAATTTAATACATAGATTCCACCAGCTTCAATTAATTTTTTTTCTCTTATTTCATCTTTTCCTACATAAAAGAATAAGACTGGTTTAATTGGAGCGATTTTTTCTACAGCTTTAATAATTTCATCAGTAATTTCTCTCAAAAAAATTGAAATTACTTTAGTTGTCTCATCTTCCTGAAAGTACTCTAAAACATCTGCATCGTTAATGTCAAATCCGTATCCTAAATGGATTACCTTAGATATCGGTAAATCTTGAGATGGTACCCACCAACCCATCGCTCCAGCCAATCCTCCGGATTGAGCAATAAAACTGATACCTTCTTTGATTTTTCTATGTCTTTGCATTAGGTATTGTCTTACGGGAATAATTGAAGTAGTAAAATTGTTGTTAAAATTAATGATACCTAACATCGAAGGTCCCATATATGACACACCATACCTTTCACTAAGATTTTGTAGATTTTCTATTAATATGGGATCTTCTGTTTCAATTCTTAGTTCAGATTCAATAGCAATATTTTTAACTCCAAATTTCGCTAATTTCTCAAATACGTCAGCAATTTTCTTTCCTAAAACTATTACCGCAAGTTCTGGAATTTCTGGTAATTCTTCTAAAGAATGATATGACTGAATCCCTAAAATTTCATCAGCATTAGGGTTTAGGATATATACTTTCCCTCTATAGAAAATTTCTAAAAGATTTTTTAGAATCGTATAGCTGAAAGTATAAGCTTTTCTCGAAACTCCGACTATTAAAATGCTTCTCGGGTTGAAAAAAGGTTCTAGATTTTTCACGATGAGTTCAAATAATTTTTATTTATTTTGATTTTTTGAATACTAACACTTTATAATATTTTATAATTTAACTAGATTTATTTAAGTATTTTAGATAAATCATAAATAGCGACTCAAAATGGATCTTTAAAATGTCGGTTGCTTTAGGGCTATTATTTGGTATATTGAATACACTAATTTTGCATCTTGCTAAAGGAATGGAAAGGCATGGAATTGAAATTTTTTCTAGAAAGAAGCCTTTTAAGGAAAAAGGTAAAAAACCCTTAATTTACATAATAGGATTTGTTTTAAATAATACTGTAATCATTTGGCAAATTTTAGGAACAACATTTGCTTCAGCAACCGTATTTTCTAGTGTTTTTGGTCTAGGATTAATATTACTAATGTTATACTCACATTTCATATTACATGAGGAGATAACTAGACCAGAGTTAATAGGTGCTATTTTAATTATTATAGGAACAACTATGGTTGGATTTTTCTATACAATTGAACCCTCAATTATAGGAAATGTCAATTATGTGAATTTTTTTATTATAATAATAATTATTATAATTCTTTTTTCGATCTTCATTGGATTTTCTTGGAAAACTCGGATTGCTGTAGCCTTTATTTTTGGTGGTGTTGCGGGAACATTGGGAGGAACAGATAACGTTTTAAAGAGGATTGGATTGACATCTAGTAATTTTATTGAAGCACTTGTGGGAGTCTTTCAATTAGAGCTAGATAGTATTATTTTTCTATTTAGCTTTCTTGCAGGTATTTGCGCATTGATTTTAACTCAAATAGGGTTTGCGAAGGGTGCTGATGCTTCAAGATTGGTACCCATGTATAATTCATTTTACATTTCAGCACCAGTACTTCTTGAATTGTTAATTGTAGAAGGAGCAACTCTATCTATTGGTATAATAATATCGATTATCATCATAATTTTTGGGATATTTATGATGAATATCTTTAAAAAGACCAAGAAAAACCTAATTGTTGAAGAAAATAAAGATTAAATTAAGTAGTAGCTAATTCTAATTCATAAAGTGGTATTTCTTTCCTTTTCTTATCATCATATAGTGGCAATCCTGATTGTTTTAACAACTCTGGTGTTTTGTAAGTAAGAACTACAATTTGACAAGAACTAGATATCTTCATACTTGCGACTCGAAGACGATCTCGTATTAGTGGTAAATTTTTAATAAATGTACCCACTTCTGCAACAATTTGCCCTGCTCTAACTCGAGCACATACTCCAGTAGATCTACCAAAAGAGTTTCTCATCCCAGATTGTACTCGATCTGCGCCAGCAAATGCTAACATTCTGTTTTCTCTAAATTTTTGAAAAGGTTTTGGGCGTATTCTAAGTCGATAATTTTGCCTTCCAAGTTTTCTTTGAAGCACACCATTGATGGTTATTCTAATCGCTTCGAGAGTGTTTGAAGAGATTTGAATTTGTGAATTTACTTTTAATCCGACAGTAAGTTCCCATTCTTCAAATGGGACACTTTTATTTCCACCCCAATATCTTACAATCTTGCTTTGTGTACCACCACGAGCAAACTCTCGTCTACGGTTCGAGCTTCTTTTATATTGATACGGACGTCTACTCCATTTGTTGTAACAATGCCAAGGGCGTTTATGAGCCATCCAATCACCTTTAAGCTTAACTTTTTTAAAGATTGGTAATCTAAATTACTAACTGTTTTTTAATTATGATTGTTTAAAATTAGTAATTTCTAATAAGTTTTATTATAATTGAAGTATCTAAGAATATTAAAAATAATAAATCATAAAACAATTAAAGGTGTAAAAATGCCAACTAATATTGTTGTTATTGGGATGGGATATGCGGGGATTCCCATAGCAGCATTACTTGCGGATGTTGATGAATTCTATGTAACTGGAATTCAGCGTCGGTCTCAAAGATCAGGATGGAAAATTGATTGGCTTAACCAAGGTAAAAATCCTTTTGGAGGTGAAGAGCCAGGTTTAGATGAGTTAATAGGTAAAATAGCAAAAAATGGAAAATTTAAAGTTACTGATAATTATAATGATATAATTAACGCAGATTTTATACTTATTGACGTACAAACACCTGTTGATTTGGAATCTAAAATTCCTAGAGAGGAATCATTGATAGAGGTTTCTCAAAATATTTCGAGTCATTTAAAAAAAGGAGTAACTGTAATCATTGAATCCACAGTTGTACCGGGCATGACTGATAATATAGTTCAACCAATTTTAGAGGAGGGTAGTGGTTTAAAAAGAGGAAAAGATTTTTACTTAGTTTTTTCATTTGAGAGGGTTATGCCAGGAAAGTTACTGGAATTTATTACTGATTTTCCCCGTGTAATCGGAGGTGGTTGTTCAGAAGCTAATGAAAGGGCAAAGTTCTTGTATAGTAAGATTGTTAAAAAAGAGATACATGTAACTGATACCCTTACAGCAGAGTTAACAAAATGTATAGAAAATGCATATAGAGATGTAAATATAGCATTTGCAAACGAGATGGCATTATTATGTGAAGATTTTAACAGAAATATATATGAAATAATAGAACTTATTAACGATAGGCATGATCGAATGATGCTCTATCCTGGTTCAGGTGTAGGTGGTCATTGTTTAACAAAAGATCCATGGCTTCTTTTATATGGATTTGAAAAATATAGTGAAAAAAATAATAAATCAAAAATTCAGCTAATTCCTCATTCGAGAAGTATTAATGACTATATGCCTAAACATATGGTAGAATTAATGGAGGATGCATTTAAAGGTACCTCCAAACCATTAGATAATATTAAAGTTGCTCTTTTTGGTGTGTCATATAAGGCAAATACTGATGATACTCGGAATACACCTACAGAGAATATTGTGAGAATATTAAAAAGTAGATATCATTCTCACAATATATCCTATATTGCCCATGATCCTTATGTTAAAGAACGAAATTACACTGAAACCTATTTAACAAATGATTTTAATAAAGCAGTTACAAATGCAGATGTTCTCATTTTTGCTACAAATCATAACGAATATTACAACATTGATCTTGATAGTTTAAGAAAGAGAGTAAGAACTCCAATTATCATAGATGGGAGAAATATCTTCAAGAAAAAAAATGTTGAAGAAAAGGGATTTATATACCGAAAGGTAGGAGAAGGGTCTGGAAAACTCTAATTAATGGGAATAGAAAAATTAAAAGAAATACAGCAATCTTTAATATCTAAAATATCAAGGAATATGGAGCTCGATCTGATTTGTACTAAATTTCTTAAAAAAAATAAAAAAAATTAGATTTTTTTAAATTCGAATCCACAATTAGGACAGAATTTAATATCTGGCGATGTAATTTCTTGACCACAGTCAGGACAAAAGCGGTAACCTTCAATAGGACCTGAAACCGGTGGGGGAATTTCTTGTTCTATTGGTGGTGGCTTTTCACTAA
>JBHLPN010000163.1:0-7397 GCA_048939445.1 Promethearchaeota archaeon
AATGAAATTGCCCTTGATTTTAACCCAGATTTAATAATTGGACTTGGTGGAGGGTCTGTTATGGATACAGCTAAAATGGTTTACTTTCTTTATGAGACTGAAAAAGATTCGATATATGAATGCAATCCTGTAACATCCTATAATCTTGGTCAGAAATCAAGATTAATATTGATTCCAACTACATCTGGAACTGGAGCTGAACATACACCTGCTTCAATAGTAACTAATTCAGAGACGGGTCAGAAAGTTACCGTAGCTTCAAACGAAATTATTCCTGCAGCAGTATTTTTAGATTCTAGATTATCTGCTTTAATGCCATTAGAGTTAACAATATCGACTGGTTTAGATGCGTTAGTTCATGCAATTGAAGGTATAACAAGTAGAATGAGGTCTGATTTTAGTGATGCGATGAATTTCCACGCAATAAGACTACTAACAAAATTCTTGCCTCAAGTTTTTAAGGAAAATGAAAACAAAAATTATATCCGAGAAAAATTGCATAATGCTGCTTCAATCGCAGGAATTGGAATGGGAAACTCAAGTTGTGGTCTTGCTCATTCTTGTGGACACGCATTAGGAGCTCTTCATCCAGTAGCACATGGTCTAGCTGTTGGAATTATGTTACCATATACAATCGAATTCAATAAACGCAAATGCGCTGAAAATTATGAAGAAATTCTGAATTGCATTAATATATTAAAATATAATGATTCAACTTCAGAATTAGTAAATTATTTTAGAAATTTTCTAAAAAAAATTAATATTCCTGTTCTGTTAAAAGAAATAATACCTAATGAAAAGGAATGGAATCAAAAATTGGAGAAATTGATATCATTTGCTAAAAAAGATATATTAACTCCATTTAATCCCAGACCTGTAAGCGAAGATGATTTTAAAAAAATCTTTGAGTATGCTTATTTAGGAAAATCTATTGACTTCTGAGTTTTATTAAAAATTTTTTGATATACTAAAATAAATTAAGGAATCTGAGTTAATAACATTTGTAATGAGTGATATCCCATAAAATATTAATAAAAAGTTAATTTAATAATCTATGAATTTTCCATAAATAAAGTAGAATTGGAGGTTATTGGCCATGGCGATCCTCGAAATAGGAATTAATTTAGATTTTTACAATATTTTAGAAATTAAGTATTATAAAGCATCAGATGATATTTTAGATGTAGATACAAGAGAATCTCTCATTTCTGAATTAAAGACGTTCACTAATAAACTACTTGGAGATGATTTTGGCGTTATGTCTCTCGCTTCATATGAATTGGTATGCTATAAGAAAGAAATCCCATTACCGTTAGATAAAAAAGAAAAAAATGTCCCATTATTACTTTATGTTATTATTAAGAAAGGAACGGATATTGATACAATTAAAGATGGTCTGAAAAAACTTCATTCAACCTTTACAAATGAATTTTCTCCGGATGAAATAATTACACAAAATAAAGATAATTTTAAAAGATTTGAAGCACAAATTGATAAGATTTTTGATAATATAAAATTAAAGACAGAAGAACCAATTATATTTAGAGGGGATTCAAAAACCGAAACTGAAGGAATAGACAAAATATTCGAAATGGATGAACTACAAACAATAATTCAAGAAAAGATTTCCGAGGATGATCAAATATCAAAATTATTATTTTCTGTCTACGCTCCAGTCTCAATAAGTCCAAAATCAGATTTTATCTTAAATGTTTGGGCTTATTTATCAGAACAGAAAGTAAGAATGAATGAAATTGCTTCAATGAAAGGAGATTATGTGGAAAAAACACAAAAGGGTCCAATTCCAGCAAAAATTGGGGATATTTTTCAAGTGTTTTTAGTTCTCCCTGAACCCCTTAAAATAAAAGATAATATTGATACAATTTTGTGGTATGGTGAATTTACCCATGCTACATTTGCGGTATCTGTTCCAAAAAAAGCTAAACCTAAAAGCTATAATGGATATGTAAAAATATTCTCTCAAGGAATTCAATTGCTTAGATTGGATTTTACTTTAAAAATAGGTAAAGCTAAAGAAGAGTTAGCTAATTTAACGCAAAGTATAGCAAAATTTGAAAAATATTTTGCATCATATTCAAGCAAAGATCGAACTGAAGTATTAAAAAGAGTTCATGGCATTCGAAGCATACCAGGAACAGAAATATTTTTAGACTGCTTGTCTATTAAACAGGGGGATTATTGGGAAAAAGTAATATATGAAAAAATTTTAGAATCAGATCTTTTTCTATTATTTTGGTCTAAAGCAGCAAGTAATTCAATATGGGTTAAAAAGGAATTGAAATTTGCTTTAAAAAAGCGTGGTTTAGATTTTGTTCAACCAATTCCCTTAGAGGATCCACAAAAAGTCCCCCCACCTAAAGAACTTGCTTCCAAGCACTTTAATGATTTGTGTCTAATAGCTTTAAGATCTTGATATTATATTTTTTCTAAACCAATAGTGGGATCTCCAAACAAGACAAATGAAGCCCAGCTTATTTGTTTATCTTTAGAGCGTTTATAGACAGATTCTCTAGCTCTTCGTAAAGCTTCACCAATTGGATGACCTTTTAAAACCTCATAGTAAAAGAGTAATTCAGTTGTAATCGCATTAGCATCATGAGTAGGCCACATCGAACCAATGTAGTTTATACCATTTAACAAAAATGGGGTAGCAAGCCCACTTACCTTATTCTCATACTTTAATATAGTATTTTTACGTCTCATATTAATTTCACTTGCGTTTATAAATGCTAGGATTGGAGGATTTGAGGTGAGAATATTTTTAATGGAAGAAATTCTTAAAACTCCATCGCTGAGGAGAATCCCGCCTTCATCTGGATTATCAACGTCAAAATATGCATTCCCGCAATAATGTAAAAAGTCATAATCTTTTTGTAATTCCTCTTTAAAATTAGTAGAATCTGCTTCTTTTCCCATTAATAATTTAGTTTTTACATTTTTAATTTTAGACAACTGTTTATTAAGTTGAATTGCCTCATCTCTGGTACTCTTGTGATCATACGTTGGATCACCGACAATTAAGAATTTGACTCCCTCTCTTAATCCGCGATCTCGAAAAGAGATTTCTATTTTTTGATTATTCTTAATTATATAACGCCCAATGCTATATTTTAAGCCTAAAAATTGCTCTCCATCATGGAGGAGTTCCCAAGGGTATTGAAGTAAATCTGAATCTAAGGCAATCTCAATTATTTTTGAATCTGTAAAATTTAATACTTTTTGAATTGGAATTGGAATTAATTGTGAATACAATTTACTTCCAATTTCCATTAAATTTTTCTTATTAAGTTCGACTAATTTAAAATCATCAATATGACCTAAAATTGTCATCAATTCTTCTAGAAGTTCACGGTTTATTTTTAGATTAAATTGTGCTTCTTGGGTAGATGGCAAAAATTTTCTAGAAAATACTAATGAGATTAATTTATGTTTTTCTGAAAGAGATACTCCTATAATATCCGAAACCTCTTCTTTCTCACTGATGTCTGAAATTACTTCTGTTTCTGGCTCTGGAATCGGAAATTCTCTCCGAATATCATCTGAAATTGCTTTTGTTTTGGCATCTGGAACCTGAACTTCTTTCTTAATTTTACTTTTAAGGTAGGAATTTATAGGATCCCCATAAAGTACAAAACTCATCCATGTTATATCATTAGGATCAGAGATCTCCGAGAACTTTTTTTTAGCAGAACGAATTGCTTTACCAAATGATTCCTTTTTAAGTATTTTTTTGTAAAAATGAATAGCAAATTCAGCGGCGGTTTTATCTATAATAGGCCAAATTGTCGCAATACATGCTTTAGCACCCCGTTTCATAATAACCCTGGGAAAATTTAAGCTTTTATACCCTTCATAATCAATCTTATCTTGGACTGTTATGTCAGCTTCGCACATATTTAAATAAAAAAGGGTGGGATATTGTAAAGAGATATCATTTACAGAGAGGGGATGATCTAAAAGACGAAAATAAATATCATTCTTTTTTTTAAGCGAATGACCTGAATAATGAAAGATATCCAGACGCGGCATAAAAAAGATGTTAGATAACCTATGATAATTTGCTCCTTTAAATGCGCAATCATCAATTTGGAAGTTCAAATCCTCTCTCTCCTGAAAAAAATTGATAATTTGGGTTACTTCATGTTCTGCCTCACTTAAATCTCCAGTAGGATTGGTGAAAAAGACAATAGTCTTAGGAAGTTTTTTTGTCTTAGATGATATTTTTGGTATTTCTTTTTCTCTTTCTTTAAAAAGATGTTTCCTATAAAACTCAATTTTCGTGGCCAGAAATGATTCACCATCATGCATGAGTTCAAATGGAATTAAGAACTGTTCTGAATTAATGAAAATGATAGAAATGGAATATTCATTTATAAATCTCCTTAATTGATTTGGGAATAAATTTTGATATATTTTTCTTCCTATTGTTTCTAATTTTTCGATAGTTGTTTTACCATAAATATTCGAAAGAAAATCATTTGCAGGTTTAGATATTTTAGTTAAAGTGGTCTCCCTGAATTGATATTTCTTTCGTACACTCTCATAAAATTTATAGATTTGAGCAATTTCCTTAAGAACTGTTATAAAAAATTGACGACTTACTTTTATTGTCTCAGGTACTTTTTTATCACCTCCTATGCTTATGTTAAAAAGCATTCGGAAATGGGATTCATCAAGATCGTACCTAATTGTTAAATCTAATATATCAGGTTTACCTTCCATTTTATTTGATATTAAGCTTTCCATTTCACTCACCCTAAGATAAAAGTTTTCATTTTTTTATTTTTAATCATTAAATATGGAATTTGATTGTTATTCAAAATAACTTCTACAGTTGCAACATAGGATCTAGTATAACCAATCAAAGATTAATATATAACATTTTTGTAAAGATAGTTATTTTTCATTCACGTTTAGATTTAACAGTAAATCTTTTAGGAGCAGCAATTTTCCCGCGTCTCTTGCGTAAAAATATAAAAACAACAACTATTAAAACGACAATAGAGCCAGCAACTGAGACAATAATAATTATTACGCCTCCATTACTTTCTATGCCAATAGAGAAATATCGCACCTCAGATTCATGTATTGTTCCTAAGGTATCATTTCCGAATATTTGAATAGAATGGAGTCCGGACGCTGGCATTGGTATGGTAGTATTCCCCAAAATTGTTTTGTTAGCTTGTCCATCTAAAGAATAACCAACCCAATCTAATATTGTTTTATTTTCAAAACTTAGCAATAATCCTTCCTTTAAATTGTTTCCAACATTGTAATTTGGGTCCCATGAATAACCAATCGCATCTACATAATATAAAACAGGATTAGCTGCATCAAAACTTGTAATTTGAGTTCTATTAAAATAAGTGATATCTTGTGAGTCTTCGAAATCGACATTATTTAGATATTGTATTCTATCAACCCACAGACTAAATGTGTCTGATGTACAATTAAACATAAATTGATAATGCATCCATTTGTCATCTGCATAATTTACATCAATATCAACAGAACTGGAGCCGTTTCTTACTCTTATACTATTACGATAATTATCATCTATGTTAATAAATGATAATCGACCTCCTTCTCCGAAAAATTGTACGATTGCTGGACCCGATTCATAAGCTGAAGATTTATATAACCAAAATTCAATTGTTCCAGCCACTTGAGGATTGGGGTAATTATTTAGGTTAATATATGATGACCCCGATGAACTACTATAACAATATAAGATTTTATTATGACCCCCTGTACCGTTAACTACTTTTACATCTGTATTTGGATTTGATGCATTTTCCCATTCATCTGGTATATTATTAATTTCATCATTTTCAAATCCATAAGTTGCTGGATAGTAACCAGCCATCGGTGTTGTGTAAGTTTTATCTTCTGGTGATTTAATTATGATTATGTCATTTGTTGCAGAATTTTTAATATTATGAGGGTAGTGTCTCGTTAAAGTGGGAAAAGTAGTTGAAGGAATATTAATTGTAAAAGTTATTAAAGACATTAATAAAAGATAAACTACCAAAATTTGGAATTTTTTATATTTCAATGTTTTACACAAATCATTAATAAATTTGAGATTTGATTAAATTATTGGATCTAAGCAAAATTATAGATATTATTAATTAAAAAACTTTCGAAAACTCGGATAAATTGCTGAGTGAAGGTTCTAATCTGAAGAAACTAATTTTACATCTTCTGTTGGTTGACTTGCCATATAAAATGATTCAATTTCTTCCTTTGATAGTCTAATTTCAGCAGCTCTAGCATTTGCCTCCATATGCTCTATTTTAAATGCTTTAGGAATAGTAATAACATTTTCATGATTAATTAACCAAGCAATCGCAATCTGTTGAATAGTAGCATTATGAGTTTTTGCGACCATTTCTAATTTATTTCTCAATTCTCCTTTCAGATTATTATATCCATTATGCCCTAAGGGGCTATAAGCAGTCATAGTAATTCCTTCATTTTGATAGAAAGGTAATGATTGTTCAATGTGTTTCTGTCTTGTAATTGCGGCGAATAATTGATTGTTAACCAATTCTACATTTTTAAGATACGCTTGAGCTTCTTTAAATTGTTCGACTGAGAAATTACTTACTCCTATATATCTCACTTTTCCTTCATTTACAAGATCCTCCAAAACTTTCATTTGAGTTTTGACTGAATTAAAAGGAGAAGGCCAATGTATTAGGTAAAGATCAAGTTCAGGGATTCCTAATCTTTCAAGACTTTTATAAGCCGCCTTTTTCATAGTTTTGTATCTTAAATGCGTTGGAAACAATTTTGTTGTTATAAATAGATCGTCTCGATCATATTCAGAAATGACTTGCCCTACTATTTTTTCTGAGATTCCTCTACCATACATTTCAGCAGTATCAATATGAGTAATTCCAAGTTGGATACCTTTCCGTATTGATTTTTTCCACTTTTCATAGTAGTCCTTATTTCTATAACGTTTAATACCCCATGTGCCTTGACCAAGGATCGTTATATTTTCTCCCGTTTTTCCTAATTTAATCTTTTTCATTTTTATACCAATATCTTTTTGTACCTGAATAATAATGAAAAGTTTTAATTCTATTCTTTAAAAATTATTTATGAATTAAAAGAAGAAATTCAAAATTGATTGTTATTTAGTTATAAACTTTATAAAATATAAGCGAATAAAATTTAAGCTTATTTCTTGAAAAGATTACATTAATTCCATTTTCTCTTGACAATATGGACAATGTAACGGAAGCTCCTCATTGCAAGTCTCCAATTCTTCGCTACTTAAGATATTTTTCCAGCAAATTAATTTATCTCCTTTTTTGATCATGTCTCTTCCGTGATGTTGAGGAATAATATCTTTTGTTTGGCAATTG
>JBHLPN010000164.1:0-7396 GCA_048939445.1 Promethearchaeota archaeon
AAAGTTGGATTATGCCACAATCTCGGTGGAGCTTTTACTGTTTGCTCTGTAACAGTCTTAGGACAAAGAGATTAATAAAAAAAAAGATTTTTTTTATTTTTTTTTTTTTGGAATTTGTTATTTAAAGTTAAAATTAATAAAAAAAAAAAATTAAATTTGAGATTTATTCAATCCCTATTTTACCTGCATACTTAACTATCAGAAATATTATTAACGCTATAATTATGAAGTTGAGGATGGCTGCTATAAAATTTCCTATCCCAAATACACCAATTTTAAACTCTTGAATAGTTGTAAATCCAGGAACTAATAATCCTATTAAAGGTGTTATTAGATCCTGTGCTAATGACAGAATTAAGGCATTTACAGCAAGACCGAGAATAAATGCTGATGCTAATCCAAGAATTTTATATTTCTTAATAAACTGTAAAAACTCTTGCGCAATATTCTTTGGTTTTTCTGGTTCTGGTTCTGGTTTTGGGGTAAGGAGTTCGCGAATTTTTTTTAATTCATCTATCATTTCACTTTCTTTTGACATTTTATTTTTCACTCTTATTTTTATTTATTCCCTAAATTTTTATAGATATGAAAAAACTGTAAGTTATGATTTTTTCAAAGATATTTAAAACTTATCTATATTTTTTAGAAGAAAGAACTCTTATAGATCATAACTTCATAAAAACAAGTTGAGTATATCTTATGAATCTTTAAGCTTCTTAAAAGTAAGATTCGCTTCTATTTTTAAATCATATTAAGATTTTTGAATTTTAGTAAATAGAAAAGACATTATCAAAAAGTATAGTATTTGCAGTTTTATTATTCAGAAATCAATAAAATATTTAATTTTAAATTAATTTCATTTAATTATGAGTAATTTGGGTTTTAATAAATTCGATGGAGACGTAAAAACAGAGAATGTGAAATATCTTGCTGACCCTCAGCTTAGAAATATTGTAAATGTTGCAATAGCTCTAGGACGCCCCTTATTAGTTAAGGGAGAACCAGGAACCGGAAAGACAATGCTAGCACATGCTATTGCGGAAAATTTAAGTAAAAGATTGATAATTTGGAATATTAAAAGTACAAGTGAAGGTATTGATGGTTGTTATATGTATGACACAGTACAGAGATTAAATGATAGTAGATTTGGTTGTGAGGATCGAGATGTTAATAATATTCATGATTACATTACTCTTGGACCTTTGGGAGATGGATTTGTTTCTGATGAACAAGTTGTTCTTTTAATTGATGAGATTGATAAAGCGGATATCGAATTTCCAAACGATCTATTGCAAGAATTAGATGTGATGGAATTTTACATAAAAGAAACTAAAGAATTTGTTAAAGCTAAGACAAGACCAATCGTAATAATTACCTCCAATAATGAAAAAGAACTTCCTGACGCCTTTTTAAGAAGATGTGTTTTCCACTGGATTGAATTTCCTGCAAAAGATTTTATGGCAGAAATTTGTAAATTACACTACCCAGATTTAAAGCAACACCTATTAAACCAGTGTTTACAGCACTTTTATGCACTGAGAGCTATAACAAAACTAAGAAAAATGCCTTCAACTTCCGAACTTCTTGATTGGATTGGAGTACTATTAAAAAGTGGAATAACTATGGAAGAACTGAAAAAAGGAATTCCATTTTTAGGAGTGTTAATTAAAAAGGAAAAAGATTTTGAAATTGCATTGGATAAAGTAAAATTCCCAACCTGATATTCATTCTCCCTATTCTTGTTTCCCAGTTATTTAATCAAAAATTCCCTTTAATCCTGACACAACGTAATATTAAGAATACGAAACTGTATTCTTGAAATTCTTTTAATAATCTAAAATTTATTCTAAACCTAATAAATCAATTTTTTATTAAAATTTTGATTATTATTTTTTTAAAAAGTAAGTCAGGTTAGCATGAATTCTTATAATATTTATTCAGACATTAAATATAGATATAGAACTGTATCTGTCAATCATTTAGAAGAATTACAGGAGGATATCGATAAGTTACGCCGAGAAGGTAAACTTAGCGATAATAAAGTCTATAGGAGTTATATTGATAGCAAGAAATTTGAAATTCCTGAGAATTTTCCTGATGCTAAATCAATAATAATACTGGCTATATTTAGCAAGCTAGCAATTGTGAATTTTCATTTAGATGGTGTAAAACATGAAATAATGATCCCTCCAAATTATTATGATGATGGAACAACATTAGAAGATTTCGAGACTCTAATATTAAATGATATAATAAAAGAACCTGGATATAAAGTTGTATATACAAATAAACTTCATGTGAAATTATTAGCTGTTAGAAGTGGACTCGGAAAATATGGTAGGAATAATATCTGCTATATTGACGATTGGGGTAGTATGATAAACTTATTTGCCTTTTTTACAAATTTCCAGTTTGAAGAAGATAATTGGACTGAAATAAAAATGATGGATCAATGTAAGAATTGTACTATTTGCATAAAAAATTGTCCTACCAACGCAATCCCTACACCCTTTGATGAGAATTTTGTAATTAATGCTGGTAAATGCATTTCTGTGTATAATGAAATAAAAGGTATAATTCCTGATTGGGTTCCTTCTGATGCGCATAACGCTTTAATGGGCTGTATGAGGTGTCAAAAAATTTGTCCAAGTAATCGTAAAGTAATCAAGTTAACAGAAATGCTTGATGATATTACAAAAGACGAGACTAAAAAGCTATTAGATGGAAGCATTGATGAAAAATTAATAGAATCGTTGTCTAAAAAGCTCAAAATGTTCTCTCCTCCCGATGCTGATAGAATAATTCCTGTTCTTAAAAGAAATCTAGAAATTCTGATAAAATAAAGGAATTAACATGATGCATTCACCAAAAAAATATTTATTTTAAAAAAATTTTGAAGTTTATTCTTGCATTTTTTAAGCCTTATTTTTTTTTAATATTTGTAAATAAAAACTCTTAAAAAAACCAAAAGCTTTAAATAAAAGAATATAATTATATTTAATTATACATAACCAAATATAACCATATTTAATTAAAGGAATTTATTGAACATAAATGACTAACGGGTGGGACATAGGAAAAGAAGCACAAGAATTAGATGAAAAACCAATTTTAGAAAGAATGAAGATAAAAAAACATTCGATTAAAAAGATAGTCATAGCACTATTATTTTATTCTTTAACTATTATATTATTCTATTTCTTGTTATAAGGTTCATATATATGGAATTGTTCTTTCTTATAATCGTTCTCGCATTTTTGTTTGAATCTATGGATTCTATGGCAGGTATGGGTTTTGGGACCGCATTATCACCTCTATTATTCCTACTAGGCTATACGCCTCTTCAAGTTGTTCCAACTATACTTATTTCAGAAGCGATAACTGGTTTAGTAGATACCTTTTTTGATCATGAATTTAAGAATGTCCACTACTCATTCCGTCCCTTAAATGATGCAACTAAAATTGGGCTAATAATGGCTTTTTTTGGATGTTTAGCTATTATTATATCAATTATCTTGGGTTATTTTGCTATAAATTTCCCTGATATTGTAATTAAAACTTATGTTGCAATACTAGTTATTTTCATGGGAGTCTCAGGATTTATTAGAGTCAAAATAAGAAAAATTGAGTTTTCTAAAAAACACCCTAAACTATTAATTGGATTTTCAGCATTAGCAGGTTTTAATAAAGGAATTGGAGGAGGTGGATACGGACCAGTAATTACCATGGGACAAATTTTTTCTGGTATTTATGAAAAAAGTGCAACAGCAATTGTATCTTTTTCAGAATCAATTGTATCAATTGTGGGGATTTTGACATTTTTTCTAATAAGTTTTGCTGGTGTAGATATTGATTTAGTTCTTCTACCTTCTTTATTTACAGGAGGTTTTTTAGCAGCGCTTTCTTCTCCGTATTTAGTAAGAGTTCTTCCAAATAAAATCTGGAAATATTTTATTCCCTCGTATGCATTCGGAATTGGTATTTTTTCATTTGTAAAAATTTTTGCTTTTTAACTTCTAAAGCTAAATTCAAATCCTAAATTTTTTTTTTATATTTAGACAAGTGTTTTAAAATATCTTTTAAAATAATGAACCTTTTTATATTCAAGCAAAGCGAACTAAATTCGGCATAATATTCAATAACTGTACAAAGTACAGAAAAAGAGAAATTATTCGAACTGACTTCGATATATTTAAATATTACAAATTACATATTAAATATTAGAAAGCTAGAAATTATAAAAATAAACAAATAAATATAAAATGAATTTTATTCAGTTTAAAATAAAAATGTAATCAAAAAATTCTTATTTAACTAAATCTAAAAGAGTTGAGAATTATGGTAACTTGTCCCAAATGTGGAGAACAATACTCATTAGGTAGGAAAATTTATCACAGTTGTGAAGGGGGTTCAATAGAACATGGTGTAATTTTTAATGATGATCGTAAGAATCGTCCTTGGAACTGTCATAGTATAGATGAAGTAGATAAGAAAATTTTAAACGTTTTACAAAGAAACGACAAAATCTCATATCGTGAACTATCAGAAAAATTGAAACTAGCTGCAAGTACAATTCATAATAGAGTTGCAAAAATGATTGAAGAAGAAATTATAAGACAATTTGGAGCTATAATAAATCCAGAAAAAATAGGATATAATACTATTGCTATTATTGGTCTTTCAGTTGATCCAGTGAAAATGAATAAAATTGCAGAGAGAATAGCATCATATGAAGAAACTCAACTTGTAGCAATTTCATCAGGAGATCATGATATTATTGCTCAGATCATTGCTAAGGATGAAAAATCCCTCTGGAACTTTATAAATATAAAAATCAAGACAATAAATGGGATAAAACCTCATATCCACGTGTCAAATTTTTTAGATATATTCAAATCTACGCATTCTATAAAAATTGCTTAAGAGTTATATAAAAAAAGAATATATTATAGAGTTTACACACTTTATTTTTATCTATTCATCATTAAACTGCTTTACGATTGTAAACCAAAAATTCACTATTGAATTAATAATCCTTGAGAATTCTTTCATTTCTAAAGGCTTAATTACATAACAATTTGCATGGAGGTTATACGCTTTCACTAAATCTTCTTTAGCATCAGATACAGTTAAAATTACAATAGGAATTCGTTTTAATTCTTCATGTTTCTTAATCTCTTCCAATACATGAAAACCATTCCTCTTTGGCAAGTTTAAGTCCAGAAGGATTAGATTTGGTTTATCTGCATTGCTATATTTTCCTTGCTTTTTTAAAAATTCGATAGCGTCAACACCGTCCCTTACTACATCTAAATGACTCACAATTTTATTATCTCGAAGAACTTCCTTAGTAAGACGGATATCTGCGGCATTATCTTCAACGAGTAGAATTTTAGCTTTTACTTTTATATATTCATTCACAATTTTTTCCCTTTATTCTTTATTTTTTTCTGGTGTAATTGTAAAAAAAAAGGTTGAGCCTTTACCAATTTCTGATTCTACCCATATTTTTCCACCATAGCGTTGAACTATTTTTTTACATATAGGTAATCCTATCCCTGTACCTGGATACTCTTCTTTAGTATGAAGACGATAAAAGATATTAAAAAGCTTGCCAAAAAATTTTGATTCAATACCTATGCCATTATCCTTTACAGAGAATAACCACTCATCATTATTTTTTTTTACACCTATATGTATTCTTGGTGGTTCTTCTCTTCGAAATTTTATAGCATTACTAAGAAGATTCTGAAATAATTGTGTAAATTGAGTTTTATCAACCTTTATTATTGGCATTTTATCATAAGTTATAACAGCACCACTTTCTTTTATTGCTTCTTGTAAATTATATAAAGCATCTTTTAATATCTTCTCAATATTAATTAATTTTGAAGGCTTAGCATGGGTAGTGATCCTTGAATATGATAATAAATCCTTTATAAGAGTATTCATTTTTTTTGCTCCATCTGTAATAAAGTGGATGAATTCTTTACCATCCTTATCTATTTTTTCGTGATATTTATCTTCTAAGAGTTGAGAAAAGCTTACAATTGCTCTTAAGGGTTCTTGTAGATCATGAGATGCTACATAGGCAAATTGTTGTAAGTCCTCGTTGGAACGTCTTAAATCTTCCATTATTTCATTAAATTCAATTTCTCGTTTTGAAATATGCTCAGATAATAATGATACTACCATTCCAATTATAACTAATGAGAACGCTCTCAAAAAATTATTTAAAACCTCAATATTATAAAATTCTTGTTCCGGAATGAGATTAAAAATAATCAATATTACAGCTAAAAACATAGGAATTATTATACCTTTC
The DNA here is from genome assembly GCA_048939445.1 of Promethearchaeota archaeon. Taxonomy (GTDB): domain Archaea; phylum Asgardarchaeota; class Lokiarchaeia; order Sigyniarchaeales; family SOKP01; genus Loki-b32. The sequence continues at coordinate 6,326 of JBHLPN010000164.1, forward strand.
TTTTTCCACCACAAACATGCTAAGATTGAAGGAAAATAAAAAAAGTGTGCTATTAATATAGATGTTCTAAGTATCACCTCAAAATAATAAATTAATAAACATGAAATTATCAATAAAATTGAAATAATCAAAATTCTAATTCTTTCTTCCTTTAATGATAATTTCATATTATTCATTTTTCATCTTGTATTAAATTATTTTCAATTCTAATTTTTGGAAGAGATAAATATCTTAATAGTTTATATTTAAAATTATAAGTAAAACCATTTATTAATAAGAATATTGTCCAAACCAAAATAAATTTTACCGAATAAAAATACGAATATTTACTAATAGAAAAATTAAGTAATCAATTTATCTTATTTAAAATCTTTTTTATTATGCTTTCTTTTCTTAAAAAATTTACAAAAAAATGAACTGGTTTAAAATATAAATAAAATAATTATAAATATTAAAATGAATATTATTCAGAATAAAGAACAAATAGTTGGAAAAAATCTTAATATTAATTGAATAAATAGGCAAATTTATTTTGTGATTAACTATGGAGAAACAAATATTAGATCTCTTATTAATTGAAGATAATAAGGCCGATGTGCGCCTGATTGAAGAATTATTAAAGTCTTCTGAAGAATTCAAATTTGGTTTGGACTCAAATCCAAGGCTTTCTGAAAGTATTGATCTTCTTAGATCCAAAAACTATGATATTATCCTACTAGATTTGACTCTACCGGATAGTGATAGAGAATTTACTTTAGATCGAGTTTTAAGTGTTACTAAAGAAATTCCTATAGTCATTTTAACTGGATTGGATGACAAGGATTTTGCATTAAAATCTCTTCAGAAGGGCGCTCAAGACTATTTAGTAAAGGATAACCTAAATGGACCAAGTTTAATAAGAGCAATTCTATATGCTATTGAACGACAAAAAATTGAAACTGAAAAAATAATAGATAAAGCTCTAAAAATACCAATTGATGAAAAAGATAAAGAAATTCTTAACTATCTACAGGATAATTATAGAATATCCTATAAAGATTTAAGTAAAAAAGTGAATTTAGCGGCTAGTAC
>JBHLPN010000016.1:0-23937 GCA_048939445.1 Promethearchaeota archaeon
GGAGCAGCGCCCATTCCCCATATTAAGGTATTGCCTGGGGGTGGAGCGATTTCAATAATTCCTAATTGTACACCGAGAATGATGTTGCCAACACCTGAAGCTGCTAGTACAATTGCTAAAATTATTATTGCTAAATTTTTCTTTTCCATTTCCATATTAAAATCACATTTAGTGTTTTTTATGAATTTTTTTTAGATTTGTTGTTAAATAATTTCTTAAATTCGTAAGCTTATAAGTTTTATCTTTTTTTTTTTATTAATTTTAGATTTCTTAATAGATATATTGGGATGTGTTTTATTGAATTCAATTTCAATCAAGATCAGCCTATAAGAAGTTTCAATTAAATTTTAAGTTCCAAACAACTAATTACATTAAGTTTTTACTTAACTACAGACTCTGTTTTTATAAAAAATTCAGAACTAAAAATAAAAATTTCTAAAATGGGAAAAAAGTGGGATATTTCTCTTAAAGTATAGCTATTTCTATAATTTCTTCAAAATAAAAAGCAATAAATAAAATGGTTAGTAGAATTAACCCTGCAATTATAATTCCTTTGTCTAAGAAAGCTTTTTCCGTACTACGGGCAATTTCAGGTTTAGATGAGGTTAAATACATATATCTCATAATTATATAGAGGGAGAGTGGTATTGAAAAGACAACTAAATATTCATAAGGATTAACACTTATAGGATCTGATCCTACAAATAAATTAAATTTAAGGATAAGATATAGAGAATATGTCATAAATAAAGCTCCTGCGGTTATTATATGAAATTTATCAAGTAACTTAATAGAGTATTGGTCATATACCTTTTTATGTTCAATAGCTTTTTCTTTTCCTAGAAATTCCAAGTCTCCTTTTCTTTTAGCTATACTTAAAAATAACGCAACTTCAAATATGGCTAAAAACAACCAAGCTGATATAAATTCTTCTATAATCGCGCATCCTGCTAACGCTCTCCATAGATATCCAGTAGATAAAATAATTATATCAATAAAAGCATAATTTTTAAGAAAATGATTATAGAGTTGACCTGTAGTAACTATTAGGATCATCATGGTTATAAATCCAATATTTGGAATTATAAAAATCAGAGACAAACTAATTATTCCTACTAAGATTATTAACAATAACAATGCAAAATAAATGGGAAGTTCTCCAGAGGCAAGAGGCTTTTTTTTCATCTTTTCTGGATGAGTTCTATCCTTCTTAATATCTACTATATCATTAATAATATAATTAAATGAAGAAGTACAACATAATAATATAAATCCAACGAATAGATTAAAATAAAGAGATGGTTCAAATAACCTTTGACTAAAAAAAATTCCTACAAATATCAAAATATTTTTATAATATTGTCGGATGCGTAAAAGATGAAAAATACTTTTAATTTTACTAGTCATAATTAAACCTTTGAAAGACTCATCAATATTAAATTTTATTAAGGGATTATGATTCTCTCTGGCTTGAATTTCTTCAATATTTTAAACCCTAACCGACTTGTTAAGCTTGTTTCTGATTTTAATTGAATAATTGCGCTTTTATATTCAAAATTTATCAATTCTAATTCCTTATAGCGAATTTTTATTTTCTTCCCAAAAATATTATTAAATAAAATTAGATTTTTATCATCTATTTTGCCCTTACTCGAATTTTTCTTAAAAGCTTGTATATCAAAGTTTAAATTTTGAATGTATCCAATTTCTAAATTATTGACAGGTTTTTTGAGATATAAAAATATTTGAATGTTTTTTTTTGCTATCCAATCCATTAGATTTATTTCAGATTCTTTAAAACTATAACTTCTACTAATTGGTAAATAAATGTTTTTTGGACGAATTATTAATTCATTTAAAGGATATTTTATAATATTTTCTTGATTTTGAAGATCACACATTTCTATTTGGAAGTTATTTAATTTATAGGAGGAAATGACATTTATACACTTAAAAATTTTAAATTTTCCCTCGATTTTTAAAAAAATTTCAATATCTTTAAGATTTGTAATGAATGAAACTGAATTTGGCAATTTGGTTTTTTTAATAGATTTTCGAATTTTTTCATTGTTTTTGTCTAAAAATACATAATATCCTTTTTTATTTTCATCATGTAATTCTATATTGGTTAAAGTTAATGCATTTTTTTCATCAAAAAAGTATTGATCGTTTAAATTAAATTGAACACGTGTAAATTTTGAAGAATTCAAGAAATTTTTGTGACTTGAGTTCAAATCAGATACGATGAATAATTCGGGATCAGTAATATCGTCAATAAATTGAATATCAATCAATTTACCAACAATTATTTCGTCTGTAATCAAATTTTTAAAGATATATTCCTTTAGAAGATCAAATTGATGTAATTCTTTTCTTCTAATTTTCTCCATTAATAGGGAAATATTATTAATATCAAAATATTCTTTAAACTTTTGGTTTGCTAAGATTTTAAACTTTTCTCTCGATTTTTCAAAAAGCATAGCATATTTTTTTTGTTTAGATCTTTTCAAGCAAATAAATGGAAGAATTGCTTCTTTACCTGGTTTTATTTTGTTGTCTAATATAGCCGCAATCCTATAATAACTAGGAGGATGAGAGTGAATGAAAGTAGCTAAAAGTGAAGCTCTTGACGGATTAATCATTGAACTATTTATATATCTGGCTGTGCTCATATAATCTAACATCTGATTGTCCTTTGTTATTTTATCTTCACTCAATAACATTGTATTTAATCCAATTTCTCTTCCTGTTGCATAAAAACTTTCTAGGTTATACAATGCTTTAGCAAGTTCATTCGCGTATCCTGCTTCTTTTGTTTTTAAATCTGCTTTTCCTTCTAAAATTCTAACAAATATAAAAAGAAAGAAATATATAAGCAAATTCAACATGATAAAACTAATCAGAGGAATCTGAGGATTTCCAAATGTATAATCATAATATGTAGCAGGAATACCAAGGAACATCCTGATGATTAAATCTATTGATGTAATCAATGTTAATAGGAGTGTATGTTTTCCTTTAGTATGTGCTAATTCATGAGCTACAATACCTTTTAATTCATCTTTAGGGATATCATTTATATCATTTGCTATAATTGCGATTCTTTTATCAAATATAGATCCATAAGCCATTGCATTTAAAATTGGGTATTTTCCAAATCCGGCTTTCACTTTTCCTTTAATTCCAATATCATTTTTTACCTTATTTACAATATTCAATAAATTTTCATCTTTAATCCTATGAATTCCTAATAACTTATCTAAAATGAATCCTGAGATGAAGTATGTTCCCCAATTGACTAATATTAATAAGAAATAAATATTAATGAAGAGATCTATAATCTTGAACTCACTAGAAATAACAGGTTTGTTTATAAGAAAAGAAATTGGAGTATATTGGTTGATAAACACAACAGCTAACCAGGCTATTATATAAAGAAATAATGTTAAATATTCAGGACTCATAAATCGCCAAACTATGATGTATTTTCTACCAAATAGCAGAAATCCAAGAATAAGGATTATCCAGAAAGAAAAAGCAAAACTAGTATTGATGTAAAATGGATCTTTTAAATAATAGGAAAATAATCCCGCGATAAAAATAATATTATAAGTTACAAGAGATATTATCAAAATTTTGTTAATTATAGGATAATCCTTTAATTCAAAAATTCCTATCCATAAATATATTGAGAATGCACCCATTATTGAGGTTAGAAAATCTTTTGAAAAGAAAAATATAAGAAAAAAGAAAAAGAAAATTGCGACAATATCACTCATTTCACTTCTTTTACCATTTTTGGCCCATTGATAAAATTCTTCAATAGTTAATAAAAATAAAAGAAAAGTAATTATAAATGTCCAATCAGTCAGAAGTGCTGGTAAATTATTTTTGAATACATATGAATTTATTAACAGAAAAATCCCAATTGAATAAAAGGGATAAGAAAATAATAAAAAATATCTTATCTTTTTTTTCAAAGAAAATACCTTTATTATTTAACAAGTTTCTTTAATCAAATTATAAATTTATAAATTATGTCTTTAATTTAGGGTTTTAGATTTTCTCATTTTATCAATTTCTTTCCAGAAATACTTTATAGTAAAAAAATACCACAATAATAATATAGGAATTATCAGAATAAAGGAAATTAACAGATTAATTGGAATACTTATTATTCCAAGTTGTAAATCTTCAAAAGGAAGAGTCATAATTACAAATTCAATAAACATTAGGAATAACAAAATAAAAATTAATAGAATTATCATTAAAACAATAATTCCCCGAATTCTGGGAAATTTATATAATATGAGAATAGTTGGTGCTAAAAAAGCTATTAAAGTAATAATTAAAATGTATGTGTTAAAGATTCCTAAAGTAGATTGCATCAATAAAATTGAAATTATAGAAAAAAAACCACATATAATTGAAATAGCATAAAAGTTTTTTACTAATTCTGGTTCTGTCAATGGTCCCTTTGCTAATATTAGTCTTGGTAAGGTTAATACCGCGTCTCTTTGATCTGAAGCTTTAATTCGATCATTTTCAAGTAAGATAATGTCATCTTTACTTTCTCTAATATCACTACTCTCAAAGAACCCTCGTACAGAATATATATAATAAAAACTGTTAAATATATGAATTAAAAGAGCACAAAATGTAGCAACTTCCAATGAGCCAAATAACATAATACATGCAATCATTGCACCCATGCTTAATGTACCAACATCTCCAGGAAAGATTTTTGCTGGATATTTATTATATATAAAAAAAGGAATTAGTACTGCAATAACTGGAACTGTAAAAATCACTCCCTCAGCAGTATTCCAAATTAAACTACAAATAAAAAGAAAACAAACAGCAATTAAGCAAGTCCCTGAACCTTCACCATTATAACCCTCTAACATGTTTACTGTATTAGTAAAAATAGCTACAATTAATGGAACTAAGAATGGATATATAATCGTCAATCTCGTTCTATCGAGAAAAGGAATAGTTGGTGAAGCTATAGATATGAAACCAAAAAAATTCGCAAAAAAGATGATACTTCCAGAAAATATTGATAAAATTATTTTATAGCGTGAACGTAATTTTTTCCTGTCATCAATAAAACCAATAAATCCAGCTAATAAAACTGTAAGAAGAAAAGTAATGGTTTCTTTAAAAAATGTAGGAAAGAATATAATTAAAAAAATTGAGGTAAAGATAAAACCGATTATTATACCAAGTCCCCCAGATTCAGCAACTTCAGGTTTGGCATTTTTATGTATGTCAATACCAACGAATTTTCTCTTTTCCATATATTTTATTAAGTATGGGAGGATTATATAAGTTATTGTGAATCCAATGACGAATATGATTAATAAAAAGACAATTTCCATAAAACCCCAATTTAGATCAGTCAGACGCATCATGTTATTTCAATAATCGTTATATTTAATAAAAGATCTGTTAAATGACAGAATGTAAAGTTTAAAATATTTTATGTATTAAATCTTTTTTTTTTTAATATTAGTATAAAAGAAATTAATAGCCCGGCACGGATTCGAACCGTGTTCGCTATACGCCTCATTGTGGGGAGTATAGTCGCGGGGTTCAAAGCCCCAAATGCTTGGCCGTTTCGCTTAATACAAAAAAAATGTATTAATCTACACCACCGGGCTAACAGATTAAATGAATGATAAAAATTTCCATTCTTTGTAGGGTAATTTTTAAATCTTAAATGGCTTTAGATCTTGTTGAAAAAATTCTTTATCTAATAAATTTTTATGGTTTTCAAGGAAGATAATTTCCTTTTTTTCATTACGGTATTTATCAGGTAGCATCTGTGGAATTGTATCTATAATTGGGTACCACCGTTTGCATTTACTGCATAAGAGTATCCCAGATTTGATTTCAAAATCAAGTTTTACTTTATTTATCATATATAATTCAGGTAAAATATTATTGAGTTGATTGAAAATAGGGTTTTTAGAAAATTCTATAATTCTTGATTTGACTTCAGAATTCATAAACTCAAAACATTTTTTACTTAGTTTATTAGATGTATTATCAAAAACATTTTCAAATTCAATTAAACTTGAGGTAATTAAGTCAAGGTAATCTTTTAATCTAGTTTTTTCAATAATTACATTATCCTTTAAAAATAACTCATCCTCTTCTAGAAATATTTCAATTATTTTTTCTCTTTTAATAAAATTAAGATCTCGATCAACGTATTTGTCTATAATTGACTGAAATTCCTCTAGTTCATTTTCAAAAGAGAAAATGTACAATTTTAAAGGAAAAAATTTATCAATAGGACATGCTAATATATCAAATAACCATGGTTTCATAAACTTTTACACACAAAATAAGTTTTATAATAAATAACTTCTTAATTGTTGAATAAGTTTATCAATTGTACGATCAATCTTTTTTCTTCTTTTTTTAAAATCATCTGATAATTTAAGATATGCCGCTCTGGATGGTAATCTCCCTCTTTTATATCTAGATTCTAAAAGGGTTAGACTATCTCTAACGCTTATTCTCTCAGCCTCTAGAACATCTAATTTTTTTACGATGTTTTCAAATATGTCACTTGTTTCTATCAGCATTTCCTTAAAGGGAATTATTTCTTTTTGGATTTCATCAATCTTTGCAGTATTTTTAGTTAAGATATTTTTATACTTCTTTTTTGCCATTTTTTTTCTTCTCGTGTCTTCTTCTGATTGCCTAATTTCTAAAGTTAAAGCATTTTTTTCTTCATATAATGAGCAAAACTCTCGAATTTCATTAATAGGTACAAATTCTCTTGCTATCATAGTCGTATCGTATTCCCTTTTTCTTGTTTTAATGATTAATACAAAAATGGAAGCAATTAATGCTATTAATAACATAAATATAATAGGTCTCGTTAAAATTTCAAAAAGGTCAATTGTAAATGTAAATTGTATTACCTTTCTTTCTCCTGGTGAAACATGATCAGTTTTATATACAATCATAGTAGCTCCTTGAGATCTTTCAATTTCATACGGGAATTCAGTAATAGAATTGATTTTATGACATCCTTCAATTATTACGTTAATAGTCTGATCATTTCCTAAATAATCAAAAACTGTTGTAAATAAATCAATCTGAATTGATTGTTCGAACCAATTTAGTGAAATATAATTTTCAAAAGGTAAATTATACTCCACATTAAACCTAAATGTTGAATTAGGAGTCATTTTTACTCTATTTGCTAATAATTCAACTGTTACTAGTTTATAACCGGGGTCTTCCGAGGTTTCAACCGTAACTCCTTTGATTTCTCCTAAATAATCAAAAATATGGAGATTTATAGCTGGTTCAGGAATTTTTATAGAGAATGAATAAAAATCTATAAGACCTAAATTTTTTAATGAAAAATCTTCTTTAACTTCAATAATTCCCCAAGGAGAAACGCGTATCTCCCGATTTATTTTTGTCATTTCCGTTTTTGTATAAGTTTTTTCAACTATATATATATTAGCAGTCTTTCTATCACCTATATTCTCTAGGAAAGGTGTAATATAATTTTCCTCAAACTCATCTTTGATAGATTCAAAATCATACTTAATGTTGAAAAGCGTAGGGTTCACAAAACCCCACCCTCCCTCAACTGACTCAGCTGTTTCAGAAAATTTGAAGGTTGCTATAATTTCACCTTCCATCTTATATGGTACTATAGGGTATACTATAGGCTTAAACATCATCGCTTGATCCTCATATATTATGTAATTTATAACATCTTTAAAAATATGCTTAATATTTACTATTTTTGTTTGGTATGGTAAAAGAGGAGAATCAAAATATATAGCTATCATTTCATAGCCGTTCAATATCATATATGAACGTTCTGCTAAAAATGTGTTTTGATCAAATCCTGTAGCTTCAAGATAAACTAAATTCTCTGATATATATTCCGGGAATCCGAAAAAAATTGAGGAAATTGGATAATTGTTTAAATTTTTAACTTTTAAATTATCTTCAATAGTCAATAAACCATAAGCACTTATATCAGCGTCTCGTTCAACTTTAGTAATTATTATGTTTTCTGCTCCTTCTAAACTAGCAGATAATTCTATATCATTATTAGCATTTCCATGATAATTAGTATACTCTAACTCATAATTATCCGAAATGAATGAGATACTAATTAAGAGTAATACTAGTCCTGTGAGTATTAATAATGATTTTTCTCTCTTCAACATTAATATTTTCTTTACTTCCTTAAGTTATTTAAAAAAAATTAATACAAAATATAAAGATTTATTAAATTTTTATTTACGTTTCAAGATAAAGTTTTATATGTTTTTCGTAATTATTTTAATACATAACTGTTATGAGGCAAAACTTTTAAATTATTATAAAGTACTTTCTATCATGTCAACTCGTGCAACTCAATCAAGACGTAAAAAAAGAAGAAGTGGAACTGCTCCAATGCCAATGGCGGGAGCGGGATTGATGAGATTCTTTCAAGATAGCTCAGTTGGAATTAAAGTAGGACCAATTAGTGCAGTTATATTATCTGTAGCTCTTATTGTTATTGTAATTTTAGCACACCTTGGTGTTTTTAGTTGGTTATTCACTCCTGGTGGTGGATAACATTCCTTTAAGAAAATGATAATTAACTGTTGATTGTTAGATACATATGAAAATTTCAGAATTTCAAAATTTAATTAAAGAACTTTATTTTAAACAAGACTTAAATAGAGGAATTAATGCTACTTTTATTTGGTTGATAGAAGAAATAGGTGAATTTGCTCGTATTTTAAGAGCTAAGGAAATTGACATTAAAAATGCTTCAGAAGAATTAGCAGATATTATTGCTTGGACAAATTCTTTAGCAAATTTACTGAAGATTGATCTTGAATTCGCAATTTCAAAAAAATATCCAAATATGTGTATTAAATGTAAATCAAATCCTTGCATTTGTGAGAAATAGTTAGTTTTTAGCACTTGGACGATAAAGATTTAAGATTATGACAAATCCTGCAACTTATTAAATTTTCTGTAGAAAATTGAATTAAAAAAAAATAAAACTTTATTATCATTTTTGTGTTTAAAATGAAGCTCTCTGGAAAAAGAATTTGGATTGATGTTGAACAACCCAAAACTGCTGTTATGTTTAATTCCCTAGTTAAAATGTTTGAAAACGAAGATGCAGAGTTGTTAATTACTGCTCGAGATTATGATTCAACCTATAAGATTCTTGATGATTCTGACATAAGATATAAAAAAATTGGAAGACATGGTGGTGAAAAATTAGAAAACAAGTTAGAAACATATATAAATCGTTTAAAACAGCTTTTTCCAATAATAAAAAAGTTTTCGCCTGATTACTTTATAACTTTTTTATCAATCGAGGGGGTGAGAATTGCATACGGATTAAAAATTCCCTCCATAGGGATGAATGATGAACCAAGAAATGAACCAGTATGTAAACTAATACATCCATTTATAGGAAATATTATCACTCCCGAATGCATACCTATAGATTTATATATAAAACTTCATACTGACCCAGAGAAAATTATTAGGTATAATGGTCTAGATGAAATTGCTTGGATCTCAGAATACACTCCTAATCCAGAGATTCTTCACAATTTTGATGTAGAAAAGGGAAAATATGTAATTATTAGAACTGAACCCTCGCATGCCTCATATCTAATTCATAAAATTAGACCGGAAGAGACTCTGATTAACGAGTTTCTTCCCCCCATTTATAAAAAATTTCCAAATTATAAGTATTTCCTTTTAGTTCGTTCAGTAAAACAAGAAAAATTTCTTTATAAAGGACTTAAAACTCTTAGTAAAGAAAATAATATTATAATAACTCAATATTTACCAAATATATTGGATTTATGCTTCTATGGAGCATTAGTAATAAGCGGAGGAGGGACGATTGTGAGAGAATCAAGTTTATTGAATGTACCTAGTATTGAATTCTTTCCTGGAGAATCTGCACCACAAGAGAAATTTTTAATAAAAAATGGATTTCCTCTGGAACATATTCGAGATTCAAACCGAATAATTGAAAGGGTTAATGATATTCTTAATCAAGGTCCTACATCAGAAAGATTTAAGATAAGTTCATTTAAAGAAAAAATAAACCAATTTGAAAATCCTAATAAAATTTGCTTTAATTTTGTAAAAGAAAGATTAATTGATAAATAAATATCCTTGATTTAGTATAAAAATTTCTCATATACAGTTTCAAGCTTTTTTCCAACAGAATTCCAAGAGTACCTTTTTATAAAATCTTGAGCATTTTTTAAAAGTGTTTTTCTTCTAAGGTCATCTTTTAACAACTTTACTATTTCTTTTGCTAGTTGATGTGGAGATTTGGGAGGTACAAAAATAGCATTGTCTTGTAAGATTTCTTTATAAGCACCTATTGAGGAACAAATAACAGGAGTTCCGCAAGCAATTGCTTCAATTGGTGTCAATCCGAAGCCTTCAGAAGCAAACGAATAGGTTATGAAAATATCACCCATAGCATAATAAAGCGGTAAATCTTGTTCTTTTAAAAAACCAACAAAATGAATATCTTTGTATTTGATTTTCCATTCCTCATATATTTTTTCTGTCTGAAAATCTGGTTTGCCACCAATAACTAAGTTTAGATCAGGAATTGTTTTCTTTGCGATTCTATATGCTGCAATAATATCATCTACACCTTTATAGAACGCAATTCTTCCAATGTATATTAGTACCGGTCCTTTAATCTTTAAGTTCTCTTTTAATAGTTCTGCTTCTTTTGGGTGTGGTATAAATTTTTCTTCTATACCATTATAATGAACGTGTATCTTATCATTTTCTACCTTTGGGATAAAATATTTGATCTCTTTTTTAATAAAATCAGAAACAGTTGTAATTGCTTTTGCTTTTTGTACAGCAAATTTAATCAAATATTTTTCAAGAGGAATTTTAGTAAATCTTGTTTCAAATGGACCCAAATCATGAATAGTTGTTATATATTTTTTTTTATTAGATAAAATAATAGGTAAAGTTCCTTTAGGTCCATTTCCATGAAAAATGTCAAAATCATGGCTTCTAATATATTTAACTGCTTTCATTAAAAATTGAGGTGCCCAAAGAAAACGTTTCGGTATTAAATTAAATTGAATAATATCAGGATCAATAAGATCGATATTCCATTTACCCGTTATAAGTTTAACATTATGACCCTGTCTTTTTAAATAATCAAAAATTCCTCTAAAACTTTTACCTGCTCCGTCTTGACTATCTGGAGCAATTGTTAAAGAGACAAGGCATATATTTAATTTTTCCATAGTTTATAGAAAATTTTAAATTTATCAATGAGAAATTTTAATCTAAGTTAATTGTTCATATCCATCTTCAGTAATTAATATTGTTTCCTCTAACTGAGCAACATAAACTCCTTTTTTTTCTGCTAATACATAGTGAGCCTGCAATTTCCCCTGTTGTACTAATTCTTGGAGTCCAAATGCTACCCCTAATCTAAATTTCTTTGCTAACCATCTCTCTGCAAATGGTAGAGTTTTATAGGACTTATTAATATATCCTAGAATTTGTTTCGAAGTTTTTCTACGTAACGGTACTCTGCCTGCATAAGGATTTAATTCATAAATATATGAATATTGGGTGTTATGAACTGAGCCTTCACCAGTACTAGCGAATATTTCGATAGAAAAAACTTCCCCTGTTTCCATAATATCCCCTCCCTGAGATCCTAGTTCTGGTAGTTGTTTTTTCCCATGCACTGTCCATCTCTCAATTTGATGTCCTCCCAACTCTCTTATCGGATTATATTTAAAACCCTTAACAATATCTTCAATCTTTTTACCCATATCTCGAGTATTTGTCTTTGATTTTGCCATCATTTTTGCAGCATCAAGAGCAACCTCAGTAGCTTGTATAATATTTTCAAGAGATTCATCATCATTAAAATTCACACTAAACGCAGTATCAACAATATATCCATCTACATGAACTCCTAAATCAATTTTAACTAGATCTCCTCCATTTATCTCAGTTCCATCATCTTTAATAGGAGATGTGTAATGTGCTGCAATATTATTTATACATAAATTAACTGGAAAAGCACATAAACCTTCTAATTCCTCAATTTTTGCTTCAGTTTCAGATATTAACTTATATACATTTGCACCTACTTTGATTTTTGGCTTAATATACTTCTTTACGTCTTGAGCGATTTTACCAGCTTTCTTAAGAGATTCAATTTTTAGTTTCTCTTCTTCTTCTTTCTCTAACTCTTCCTTACTTTTTTCTTCTTGATTTTCACTTTCTAAATTTTGATTCTCAGTCATTAAAATTACTAATACGGATTTTGATAAAAATATTTTTTAAATAAGTATTAACTTTATTAATAAAGTCAACATTAAATTTAGATCAAAAATAAAAATAAAAACACTATTATTATATTATTATCTTAATAGATCATTAACCTACTATTTTTCCAAGTTGATTAATTTTTGAGCGAAAACATCAGCGAACTCATCGATCTTTTAAGGAGAATGGAAGCTGTTAACTCAGACATTCAGGGTTCAGCAATAGTAAGTGTTCAAGGCCTTCCTATTTGTTCAGTTCTTGCAAGAGATGTGAATGATGGAATTGTGAGTGCCATGAGCGCTGCAATCCTTAGTGTCTCTGAACGTGCCGTAGAAGAACTTGCTCGTGGTGATCTGAAGCGAATTCTCATAGAGGGAGTTGATGGGATAATTATTTTATCAAAAGCTGGAGAAAATGCTATCCTCTGTACTCTTGCGAAAAGTGATGCTTCGCTTGGTATGGTTTTTTTAAACATACAAAGCGTATCTAAAAAAATCGCTGAATTATTAGATTAAAAAAATAAAATAGTTCTAGGTTTTTTAAGCAAAATTTTTATTTTTTATGTTTCTTTAGAATTGTTAGCTATATTATGATATCAAATCAACTTTTTATCGAATTTAAATCAGATTTATTGAAGATAAAAGATAAAAAGAAACTTGAGAAAGCTTATTACGATAAGCTCTTGAAATGCCTTAAATCTGGGCAATTTAAAACGTTTGAATTGTTATTTAATGCTTCTAATGATTTTGATATTTTTATTGACATAAGAAAGATTTCTAATCGATTTGAAATTATTTCAAATTTACTTAAAAATTGTATCGATAAAATATCGAATGGATATCAGACCTCTGCATTAGGAGAAATAATAGAAATTCTAAGATTATGTCACAAATTTAGTTTATTAGATAGGGATATAACCGAATTAGAAAAGAATTTTCTCAATACTTTTAAACGTAAAAAAGAAAACAAACTATTTTTAGAGAATTTAAGCGATCTATTTGGAAAAGTCTCAAATTCATTTATTTTGTTTGTATCCAGAGTAATGCCCCGAGATCTTTATGAATATTTCATAAATAGTCCGATTTCTTATTTTCCAGATAGAGATGAATTAATAGATTTTATTAAAAACATTTTTTTTTACCAATACTCTGTTTATGGTCTTAATATCAGATATTTAAGTTCTGTAGAAAATTTTCTCAATGTTTTTGATAAGAAATATCAAGAAAATCCAGATAAAGAATCAATTGAGTTTGATATTATTTATAAATATCGGATATATTATTATGATTTAGAAGAAGAACGTGAACATCATGAGACAAAAAAACATCTCGTTTTTTCACAGAATCTTCTGAAAAATAAATACAAAATTTTAGATAAAAGCAATTACAATTTCTATAGCTTATCTATGGTTCTTCTTGGAGGTTTAGGACCACAAGGTTTGGGTTTCACATATTCTACACCTAAAGGAGAAGTTATTGAAATTTGTTCAGACCAAAGAGAAACTAAAGCAATCGTCATAAAATATAAGCAATACTTAAAAAGAAAGTTCTTGATAAAATTGGATAAGGAGCTTACAAATTTAGGTGTTAGAACAGAGCTTAAAAAAGCAATTACCAATTTTTTATTTGAAGTTCTTAATCCAAGAGATATGATTAGGTATAACGATAAATATTCGATTTTAAAGAAGATTAAAAGGTTACTCAATGATGAATTTCAAGACAGAGATAAAACTGAACTAAAAGAAATTATAAACAAGATTTCTGATGCAATTAATATAATATTATTAGAAATTAAACTTAAGGATCAATTCAAGACACGTATGGATTTGGTGGCTAAAGGTAAAATAGACTCTGAAGATATCGCAAAATTAACAAGCTTGAGGGATAAATCTCATTATGATGTACTAAGAGAACGGTTTTTTTTTCAATACTTAGTAGATTGGTTTTATGATATTTATAAGTATAGAAAATAAAAAGTGAAATAAAAAACGGATTTTGATATTAGGGCTGGAATTTTTACTCTTACTTTCTTATCTCTTGAATTTGGTCAAAAATGTTATCAAACCTTTCTCTTATTGAACCATATAAGCCTTCTTCTTCTGACACAACTGAATTGATAGCTGTTTTTAATCCGTAATGACTTTCTGATATTAATACTCTGATTGGTAATGTAAGAATATCATTTATTATCATTAGAAATTGTTGAATAATGTTAATGATTTGGGGTACTTTTTCACGAGTTCTATCAATAGTAGAAGTTTCAGAGGGAATTAATCCATTATCACGCTCAGCTTTTAATTCTTCCCATACATTTTCCTTTAATTCAGAAAAATCAATACCGAGATTTTCCAAGGCCATCTGAGATCCTTCAAAAATGTAAGAGACAGTATCTTTTCCAGTAAATTGTTTAACATTATCTACCATTTCGGTGGGGGCAATACCATCTAAAAAGCTAACCAACAATTCATTGTAATCTCGAATAACATCTAGTGGAATAAATAATAAGGTCATTTCTTTTAATTGTTTAAATATATATCCAAAAATCTTTGCTAACCATTCATTCTTAAGTAATTTTTCCAATAAGCCACCATATTCATTTAAAAGATGGGTTCCTAAATATCCAATTATCCTAATCATATCATCTTCATAATTTCTGAAATAATCAAAGAAATGTTCAGGTTCCATATTTAACTTATCTTGAATGAAATCAGCAACTCTATTTTTTATTGTTTCTAATGGTTCATCGAAATATTCATCTAATTTATCAATTGAGATAATATCTTGAAGTTTATCAATAATATCCAATTTTGTTTCTTGAACTATCTCTTCTTCTTCTACACTCTCTTTAAAATAATTAATTAATACTGTTTTTTGCTGAACATTAGAGGCCATGAGTTCTTTCCATTCTTTATAATCATGGATTTTACAGATAAATTGTAGACAATCTCCTCCACGAGCAATACAGGCTTGTTCTATTATTTGAATTCTATAATCATTTCTTTTAATTTTTAGGATATAATTTGCAACACTTTCCAACATACCACAAAGACCACAAGCCAATCCTTCGGTCTCTTTATTTTTTAATTTATTGAAGTTAAATGTATCTTCATTATTATGACCATAACCAGCACAGATAGGACATTTACTAATTTTTAATACATAATCATTATATTTTGATCCCTCTTTTGGAATTTCTTCATAGGTAAACTCATCTAATTCTCTTCCAAAAACCACAACCCAAAGAATTTCAAAATATTCTAATACCTTTTTAGGATTTCCAGGCATAAATTTAAATATACTTGAATGTCGTTCACATGATTCAGATACAGCCCTTTTTCCGATTTCTCTAAGAATAATTAGGCTTTCTTCTTCATTATTAGTTATCTCATTTACTTCTTTAAGAATTTCTCTATAAAGAAGTGTGTAAAATAATGCATTAGTGGACCGTCCAAATAACTTTGTAATCCTTTTCATTAACCATTGAAATGCTCCCATTTTCAGACCTCTTTTCCTGTTTTATATTTGAATACTTGAATACATTTTTTATTTCCATAAGCACGGGATTCAAGTACTTCATATGGTTCTAAGAAAATTGATGATGGTTCATAAGATTCGTTGTTGATGAGGTTTATAAATTCAGATACTAATCCTAATAATATCTCACAACCCGCTATTTCTACATCTTTATAATGATATTTACATAATGCACATCTATAATCTTGAACATTAATTGATTTTTCTATTTCATTGATTTGTATGGAAATAGCACTATTTAATATTTTTTGGTAAATTGTTGTTATAACATCCTTTAAATTTGCTAAATTAATAACATCTGTTGGTTTCCAATAGTTAATATAAGTTTTAGCAATATTTTGTCCCATTCTTCTTAAACGATCTTTTGAATTTTGAATTCCATTCCTTTGCATTAATCTTGCCAAGTGAAAAATCGCATTGCGCATTTGGTTCATTGTAGCTTCTGTTTCTATTAACTCATTCCTTGAAAAATTCATTTGATTTTTTACCTGTCTCGTATCTAATTAAATATTGAAAAAATTTCATTAAATAAAAAATTTTTAATTCAATTCATAGATTATTTGTATGATTTAAAATTTTTATATAATAGGAAAAATATAAGCTCTCATTACTTAATTTTAGCAAAATTAAAAGATTAAAAAGATATTTAAAAAAAGGAAATATTATTTTGCGATATCAGTGATTAACTACATTTTATCAACAATTTCTCTAAGAACTTGTTCTCCAGCAGCACCTACCATGATCCCGTTTCTGACAAGCAGCTGTCCTTGTATTTCTATTGGGTGGTTTAATAGTTCACCGTTATTAAAAAAAAGAAGTGTAGGAATGGCGGTAATTCCAAATCTTTCACCAAGAGGTCTGTTTTGATCAAGATCTTCTTTCAGTAATTTAATTAATCCTTCTTGTTTTAACTTTTCTAATACTGGGCTTACAAATCGACAGGGACCGCACCATGTAGTATATATATCTAAGATGACTTTTCCTTGTTTCATATCTTCAGTTATTTTGAGGCCAAATTTTGTTAATTCTTCAATATTCGTCATATCATCTCAATTTTTATATTATTTACTCAATACTTTGTTTTGTAATATTATTGTGGGTATAAATATTCAATTGCTTTTATTAATTTCATTAACAATTCAAAATCAATTTCTCTTAAACACCAACAAAATAGAAATGGATTAATGAATTAATTCCAATTTAAAAACTTAGATTTAAAAGAATTAATTTTAAAATCAAAAATAAGTTATACTATATAACATCAAGATAGATTGATCATTTCAAATGGCAACTATAGATTTTGATTTCAGAAACCAAATTCTTGGTAATGACATTGGTACTACATTAGCATATTGTTATCAATGTGCAACTTGTAGTGGTGCGTGTCCAGTAGCACAGGTTACTGAAGGTAGATATAACCCAAGACGTTTAATTTTAGATGCTCTATTAGGTCTTAAAGAAAAAATATTTGGACCAAATAATGTATTTAACATTTGGGGTTGTACAGTGTGCGATACATGTGATGAAGTGTGTCCTCAGAAAGTTGAACTCACAGAAATTTTCACAATTCTAAAAAACATGAGTGTGGAGCGAGGTGAAGCCCCTACTCATTATACTGGTCAAGCATCAACTGTCTTAGCACACGGTAAAGCTATTCCTATGCAACCAGCCATAGAGAGACGACGGACACAATTAGGATTACCAGCTATCATGGAGCCTGATGTAAATGAAGTGAAAAAATTGCTGGAAACCACAAAACTACCAGAAAAGCTTCCTAAGATAGAATAATCTTTTCTTATTCCTTTTTGATATAATTTTTTTTAAACTTTCGTTAGAGTTTTATTGACTTATTCTATAATTGAATTATAAAGTAAATTTAATGAATTTAAATTTGGCTAATTTCAGAGGCAAGATTAAATGAGAAAACCCATTATTGGGGGGAATTGGAAAATGAATCGAGGAACCCCAGAAGAATCAAAAGAGATGATAAAAAACCTCATTCCATTAGTAAAGGGGATATACAACGTTGATATTGTTATTGCAGCACCTTTTACTGTACTAACTAATGCATATAAAATTTTAAAGGATACAAATATTAAGTTAGGCGCTCAAAATATGTATTTTGAGGAAAAAGGAGCTTTTACAGGTGAAATATCACCCAAATTTTTAAAAAATATTGGAGTAGAATACGTAATTCTAGGTCATAGTGAAAGAAGAGATATCTTTAAAGAATCTGATGAGTTAATTAATAGAAAGCTTAAAAAGGCTTTATCTATTAATTTAAAACCTATTGTGTGTATAGGAGAACATCTAAAAGAAAGGGAAGCTGGAAAAACAAAAGAAATAATAGATTATCAAATTAGAGAAACATTTAAAGATCTTACAAAAGAGGAGATCTTAAAAACTGTAATAGCATATGAACCAATTTGGGCAATTGGAACTGGAAAAACTGCTACTCCAGAACAAGCAGAAGAAATCCATATTTATATTAGAGAACTCTTAAGTAAAAGATATGATAAAGAAACGGCGGAATCAATAAGGATACAATATGGCGGATCTATTAAACCTAATAATGCTGAAAGTTTGTTTAATAAAAAAAATATTGATGGTGGGTTAGTTGGAGGTGCTTCACTCGAATCTGATTCTTTATTTCAAATAATAAAAGCTGCTGACAAAACTCCTATATAAAAACCTTGTAAAGTTTAATTTTTATACATCTTGTAATCTTAAAACAAATTTTAACATACTTTAACCGCTTTCCTCATTAAAAAAACAAATTACCCTAGAATTTTATTAAAAGCAGAAGTGAGTTTTGCAGGGAACTCACCAAAATAACTTTGAGGATCTGCAAAGAGTAAATAAAAATATGGCTCAAATAAGATATTCTCAACTGTAGGTCCAATATCAGATTTTATAATACAAACTTGGATTTGTTCATCAGTAAAAAATGATTGTCTATAAATCCATTCCAATGGAGCAATTTCAGGGATATAACCAATATGTCTTAAAATATGATAAACATTTTCTAGTGAATACTTCTTTCCATAAGCACTGATGGGTGAAAGATCAAATGATGTTATACATATTCCCCATAGTCCATAATCTTTCATTTCATCTAAAAATTCATTTGCTAAGTGTTTGATTTCGTTTCGATGTTTTAATATCTGTTTTCGTGCTTTAGCATCTGTTAATATGTCTAAAATTTTATTTTCTTCATTTTGATTAATTATATCAGCAGAATCAAGAGGAATTTTAGAATTTATGTAATTGTTATAGATTAGTTTTATCTTTTCTCGAACAGATTTATGTAATAAAAAAGTTTCTGTTTGTGTTGTAATTAAAACATCTCCTTTATATTTCTGTGTTTTTTCATTATTCTTTGTAAGAGATTTCTCCATTTTGGCTTTAAACTCAAGTATTTCGATTTTTTTATCAATATTTCTTGCAAATTCAAACAGGGCAGATACTAGACCAGCGGTAAGATCGAATTTTGAGGTTATATCTAACTGTTCTTGAGCTGTAGATTTATCTTTAGAAAAATCAAAAAACCTAAGAAAAATTTTTACAGCTTCTGGATTTGGTTTTATTAATGTATTATAATAGGGAAAGCCAGTAGTAGAGATAACACTAAATTCGTATATAGTCATTTATCTTAGCAAGATTCTTATAATTAATAATTGATATACTGCTTTTTTAACAAATTTTAATATATTTAAATTTATAATAATTTATTTAATCTTAAATTAATAAAATAATGTAGAAATTTAGTTTGTTACATAAGTTCATTTGATAAGTTCATATAATTGTACTTAATATTCTAATAATTGATACAATAAATTATTTTTGAAGATCATTGCTTAACCAATGGTTTTTAGAATTCCACAAATTCGTGATAGTTAAATTAGTTTTCAGAATTTATTGATTGCACCAATAAAACTTAATTTCATTAATTTACTAATGAGATTAGTGACATTAGAAAAAATAAGAGTATCTATTGGAAGCGCCTCTGTTTTAGGCTTAGGTACATTTCCTCATTTCAAAAATCCACCAACTACATGTTACATTATGACGTTTAGGGATGGTCATTGTTTAGCGAATTGTGGTTTTTGTCCTCAAGCAAGATCATCAAAAAGTTCAATAGAGAAACTTTCTAGAGTTAATTGGCCGATATTTTTGTTTAAAGAATTTCTAACAAGATTAAAATATCTACCATTTTCAAAAAAATTTGAACGGATTTGTATTCAAACGCTTAATTATCCAGAAAATTTTGATGATTTAATAGAAATTATTACTCAAATTAGAACTCATACTGATATTCCCATCTCAGTTGCCCTTCCACCGATGTCAAAAGAAAAATTAAAAGTATTAAAAAACAAAGGAGTTCAAAGAGTAGGAATCGCGTTAGATGGGGCCACATCTGAGGTTTTTGAAAAGATTAAAGGTAGCTATGTTGGAGGACCTTATACATGGAAGGAGCATTTTCGGAAATTGAAAGAAGCATTAGAAATTTTTAATCCAGGATTCGTTAGTACTCATATAATAATCGGATTAGAAGAAAAAGAAAATCAAGTTATTGAGATTATTGATAAGTTATATAATTTAGGGATTATTGTTTCATTGTTTGCATTTACACCAATAAAAGGCACAAAGTTTGAAAATATACAACAACCTGAAGTTACATGTTTTAGAAAATTGCAGTTAGGAAGGTTTCTTATCTTCAATAATGAGAAAAACTCAAAAGATTTTACATTTAATAAGAAAGGAGAAATAATCAATATTAACATTACTAAAAAGGAACTAAGTATGATTATCAATGATACAAATGCTTTTTTAACTTCTGGATGTCCTGGATGTAATCGTCCTTTTTATACATCTAAACCATCAGGACCTATTTATAATTACCCCCGAAGATTAACAGAAAAAGAAAAATTGGAAATCTATAATTTATTACATAACTTTGTAAACTAATAATAGAATAGAAAAAATGAATGTGTGGAGATTTTTACCATTGGAGGTTAATGCTGGTTCCTGGAATATGGCTTTAGATGAGGCTATTTTGGAATTGGTCACTGAGGGGAAATCTCCAAATACATTAAGGTTTTATAAATGGAAGCCTTCAACTGCAAGTATTGGGAGAAATCAAAGTTTATCGAATGAGATTGACGTTCAGTTTGCTAAAAACAAAGGGTTTCATGTTGTAAGACGTATTACTGGAGGTGGTGCTGTTTTTCACGATGAATTTAGGGAAATTACATATTCATTTATCTGCCCAATCAAATTTCTTGAGAATTTAGGTGCTAATAAGGTAATAGAACAATTTGAAATAATCACACAAGGAATAATTACGGGATTAACGATTTTTGGATTAAAACCAGAAAAAGATGTTATTCATTGCCCTGCTATTCTACTAGATGGAAAAAAATTCTCTGGAAATGCACAAGTTAGAAAGAAGGGATATCTTCTCCAACACGGCACTATTCTATTAGATATCGACCCTGAATTAATGTATTCTGTATTAAAAGCTCCTGAAAATGTGGGCAAATCAAGGATGGTTAGATCAGTTCGTGCTAAGTGTATAGGAATAAAAAATAATATTCAAAATTATAATGAAGAAGAACTCGTTGAATCATTAAAATATGGATTTGTCAAGACTTTGGGGATTAAATTAGAAGATGGAATTTTATCAGACCAAGAGATTGGGTTAGCAGGAAAATTAGTAATAAAGAAATATTCAAATTTGAATTGGTTAAAGAAGTATGAATAAAACTCAACTATTAATAAGAAAAATCAAAACTGAATCAATAAGATTGGAAGATTTTTCAACATTTTTTGAATTAAAGTCAGAAGATTTGATTGATCTCTTTAATCTCACTCAAGAAATTACACGTACAAATTTTGATAATATTTTAAAGATTTATATTCCTACAAATAGATTTCCTGCAATAAGTATAACGGGAAGTGAATGTGCTTTAGAATGTGAGCACTGCAATAAGAAATACTTGAAAGGAATGAAACATTTATTAAGCAGCAAAGAGTTAGAAGAATTCTTGGTTGAACTTTCTAAAAAAGATGGAATAGGAGCCTTAATATCAGGAGGGAGCACGGTTAATGGTTCGGTGCCGATATTAAATTTTTTGGAAACAATTAAAAAAGTGAAGAGAGAAACACATTTAATAATCAATACACATACTGGATTATTAAATGAAGAAACAGCAAAGAAGCTTGCTGATGCCAATGTAGATATAGTATCTTTTGATATTAATATGGATGAAGAAGTTGTTAGGGATATTTATCATTTAGATATCGAATTAAATGAATATAAAAAAGCAATGGAATTATTGAATAAATATAAGTTAAATGTGGTGCCTCATATCTGTATTGGTCTACATTATGGGAAACTCAATAAAGAATTAGAATCTATTAAATTTATTAAAGAAACTATACTGAATCCATCTTTAATCATTATTATCGTATTGATTCCCCCAAAAGATTCTAAGATAAAATTTGAGTTACCAAAACCAGATGATATTGCAAAAGTTATAGCTGCATTAAGGTTAACTTTTCCTAAAACAGAACTCTCATTAGGGTGCATGAGACCTCGCGGAAAAATTAAAACTGAGATTGAAAAAGCCGCTATTAAAGCGGGTATTACAAGAATTGAAATTCCATCTAAAGAAACACTAAGATGGTTAAAGAAAATTAATAGTAAGATCCAATTTAAGTTTTTTTCAGCTTGTTGTGCAATTCCGAATAAGTTAGAAGAGGTTGCTAAAAGCAAAAAATCAGAAATTAGAAGATATATCAATATCTAAAATTGATTTATTATGAGTTTTAAAGATGAAATTAAAATTATTGGGTTAAAACAAATTCCATTAATTAGAAAGGGAGATAATATCCCTAAAATCATAATAGATGCTTTAAATAAAAATGGACTATCTTTAGAAGATGGAGATATCATTGTTATTGCTCAGACAATCATTTCTAAAAGCAATGGAAGAACGAGGAATTTAAATGCGATCACACCAAGTGAGAACGCTCTTGAATTGTACAAATCTCTTAAACAAAAAGCAAAAGATCATGGATTACCAATAAAAAGCCCGGAAATAATACAGGCAATTTTAGATGAATCTAAACAAATTATAAAAGATGGGCATGTGTTAATAACTGAAACTAAACATGGGTTTATCTGTGCTGATGCGGGAATAGATAAGTCTAATGTTCAGGGTAAAGGAACTATAACACTATTACCAGAAAATCCGGATAAAGACGCTGAGAAAATAAGAACAACATTGAAAAACAAGACCAGAAAAGAAATCGCTATAATAATATCTGATTCATTTGGTAGACCTTTTAGATTAGGAGCTACGGGAACTGCTATTGGAGTTTCAGGAATAAATCCACTTTTAGATATGCGAGGCAAAAAAGATTTATTTGGATATGAACTCCAGACAACTATTATTGGGCAAGTTGATAGTCTTGCTGCAGCTGCACAATTAGTTATGGGTGAAGCAGATGAGGGTATTCCGGTTGTATTAATAAGAGGATATTGTTTTGAATTTAATGAGAAGACATCAATTAAATCTATTTTAAGAACAAAGGAAATAGATTTGTTTCGGGATAATGAGGAAAATTTAATAAGGAGTATCCTAAAGAATCGTAGAAGCTACAAATTACCTTTTGCATCAAGAAATATTGATAGAGTCACAATTGACGAATGCATTAAACTCGCTCGATGGGCACCAAGTGCTCATAATGGGCAATTTTGGAGGTACATAATATTGGAAAGAGATAATCTACGTGTTAATTTGATAAAGAAAATGAATGAAAAATTAAGAATTGATTTAAAAAAAGATGGAAAATCAAACGATTTCATTGAATCTAAAGTGGAGAGAACAAGAAATAACTTCATAAAAGCCCCAATTTTGATTCTACTATGCTTAGATACATTAGATTTAGAAAAATATCCAGATTTTGAAAGAACACAAAATGAATTTTTATTAGGTATCCAAAGTATTAGTAGTTCGGCAACATATCTTCTCCTTGCTTTTGAGATGAAAAAATTAGC
>JBHLPN010000165.1:0-7326 GCA_048939445.1 Promethearchaeota archaeon
GTAAGTATGATGATGTTTTCAAAATAGGAAGTTTAGTAGAACCAACTTCAGTGGCATATAATGCAGTAATTGAAAGGGGTGGGGGAATTCGACCAGGTGAAAATGTAGTTATTTTAGGAGCAGGACCTATTGGATTAGCTGCAATTAAAATTTTAAAAACTGCTGGAGCAGCTGTATGTATTGTTTCAGAACCAGAAGAAAGTCGAGCTTCTCTAGCTAAAAAAATGGGTGCTGATCATGTGATTAATCCTCTCAAAGAAGATTTTGTAGAAAACATAAAGGATTATACTGATAATGAGGGAGCTGCCATTTATCTTGAAGCCACTGGATTACCAGATATTGTTACAGAGGATATACAAAACGCAATATGGGAATGTAAAGCAGTTAATAGCACCGTAGTTATTGTTGCAAGGTCAGAGCAAAATATGCCTGTTTGTGGTGAATATTTCCAAGTAAGGAGAGCTCGTATTGTTGGATCTCAAGGTCATTCTGGACATGGGAATTTTCCAAATGTAATTAGTAGTATGGCAGCAGGAATGGATTTAACTCAAATGATAACAAAAGAAATCTCACTCGATGAGGTTCCCAAATATCTTAAAATTTTACAAACAGATAAGAAGCATTGTAAAATTTCAATCAAAATTAATTGAAACCTTTACAATTTTAGCAATCATAACTTTTTTATATCATTTTTATCTATTTTTGTTATTCAAAAATAATAAAAAATTAGAGATTTCTTAAAATGAATGAAAATCAAGAAAAAGAAGAAGATATTGAATTAAAAGAAGAAATTGATAGGGACAAAGAAATTCTTGAAAATAAGAAAAGGCAAGAAGAAATTAATATTCATAGAAATAAAGCTTGTAATTTCAAAATTGAAAACCCAGAATCTTTAGGAATTAAGGAAGATGAACCATTTTATAGAACTCCGTTGACTAATATTATAGAAAGTGAAAATTTATACTATGTTTTAGTAGAATTACCGGGATTAGACAAAAAGCATGTTAATATTTCCTTACAAGAAGAGATTTTAGAAATACGTGGAGAAAAAGCAATAAAAGAAAGAGAAAAGAAAGATGAGAAAAAAGAGAAAGATAAAAAAGAAAAAGACAAGAAAAAAGAAAAATATAAGGAAATAGAAGGAAACTACCTAAGGAGAGAAATTCGAAGCTCTAATTTCTTTCAATGTTTTCACCTACCTGAAGATATATCTTCTGAAGAAATTGATGCAAGCTTTAAAAATGGCATTCTACGATTAAAAATCCCTAAAAAATCAGCAGTTTTTGGTGAAAAGAAAGTAATAGAAATTAAATAAAATCAATTTTTTATAACATTTTTAATTAATTCTATTTCAATTTAGCTTTATATGATTAATCTTAAATATTCAGAAGATTCTCTTGCTACTTCTTCAAACGAAGGTTTCATAATTGTCTCAATTGAAGCAAAACCATTATAACCTGATCTTTTGAAAATATTTAAAAAAGTTCTAAAGTCAAAATGACCTGTGCCTGGTGCTCTTCGAGTACAATCTGCTAGATGCAGATGAGCGACATGGTGAGTTATTTCTTCTAAGTAATCCCAAATAAAACCAGGATCCTCTTCTAAATACGTATGGAATGAGTCAATTAATAATTTTAAGTTATTCGAGCCAATTTCCTCTATTAATTTTACTGATTCAGATATGGTATTGTAAGAATCAATCTCAAATCTATTGATTGGTTCAAATAATAAAATGACTCCATTATTTTCTGCTATATGGCAACATTCTTTCAAAGAAGATTTAATATTGCTCTTTTCCTTTTTAGAGCTACTCTCAAAATTAAAACGTCCTCTAATTAAACCGATTATTACCATTGACTGGGTTTCTTGTGCGAATTTTATATAATTCTGAATCCTTTGAATAGCCTTATTCCTTATATGTTCACTTTGATGCCCTAAAGAATACCCAAAACGAATAAAAGTGCTTCCAGTTCCGATAGCACAGATCTCTAAATTGAAGGAATCCTTAATTTCGTTAATCTTATTTACATTGATCTTTTCGGGTTCAAGAAGAGATAATTCAATTCCATCATAATTTAAAGAGTTTAATAACTCACATAAATCTGAAAAATTCTTTATTACATCATCCTGAGTACGTTTAGTTTCATTTAAACCAGAAACAATACTTAGTTTCATATGAATTTCTTTTAATATTCATAGGAATATGATTAGGATAATTCTTTACTAATATAATAATATTAAGTTATCTTTTTTTAAAATAATAAAAAAAGAAAAACGAATCATATATAAAATAAGTTAAAAACCCAATGAGATCCTAAAAATGAAAAAAAAGCTTGATACTAAATCTATTATGTCTTCTTATTTTTTTGAAGATCCTAAATATAATGCCGTTAATAGGGAGCTAAATGGAATAAACATAAACTATTATTATTTCGATTCAGAGATAAACTTAAAAACAAATAAAAACCAGATTCTTAATGGAAGTTTATTATTGGGAAAGGGAACTATTGTTATTGATAATAAAGAATGGGATTTAAATCAATTTGACATTTTTTTTGTTCCTCCAGAAAAAGAACTAGTAATTAGAGGGAAATCAACTTCAGAATACAAAATAGCTTTAGTTTTTAGCTCTACTGAGAGGAAAGTGAATCTAGAATTTGATATTCAAAAGTATGATTTAAAGAATTTCGTAGCTCGAGGTGAACCCAGTTCACATGAAAAAATGTCAACTTATAGAAATGTCTGGACTGCTTTTGATAATAGTTTCTTTAAGTCAGGTATAACAAACATTCCCAATGAATCTTTAAAAACAGGTGTAGTGACAAGCGTTAATTTAGAAAAGGATAAAGAAAAAGAAAGTGTTGAAATTTACGCTCATATACATCCAGATTTTCCTGAATTATATATTTTTCTTATTGATGATGATAATTATGCTATTACTCAATACTTAATAAACTCCAAAGGTCAGTCGGTTTGCAAAGATCTCTCAAATGGAGACGGATTATTCTTCCCTGGACATTTGGGACACCTTAATTTTTCTAAACCTTATTATAAAAATTTAAAATATTGTTCATATATTTGGTTTATTCCAACTTTAGATAAAAAAAAGGAAATCGAACCAATAACTTTAAGAGTTTAAACAAATGAATCATTTTATTATATATCCGATAATATTTTGTGAAAAAATATGACAGATTGGAATTTACCTCCTAATGAAGGACATATGGATAAAGCGGATGGTATATATCTTCAAAATATGTCCATAGCAGAAATTAAAGATAGAATAAAAAAGAATGACGTTATAATTATCCCTTGTGGTTCTACTGAAAATCATGGACCAGCAGCTTGTATTGGAGAAGATACATTTTTAGTCACACGAATGGCGGAATTAGTTGCACAGAAAACTGGATGTACTGTTGCTCAACCAACTTGGTATGGTTCACATCCGTATCATCATGTAGGTATGCCAGGAACTATCATAGTTCCCGAAGAAACTTTTAAATCCCTTTTAAGATCAATCATGGCCGGATGCTGGAATATGGGTTTTAGAAAAATGATATTATTAAACGGGCATGGTCAAGAATATGTAATTCCGAGTGCTATACATGAATTTGCAAAAAACTATCAAATCCCTATGGTTATTTGTAATGTTAATTGGTACCATGCAATTCCTCAGCATTGTATGGATCAAAAACATGGAGGCCCATTTGAAACACCTTTTATTCATGCGGATGAAGCTGAGACTTCCTTCTCAATGACATTGTTTCCTGAAATGGTGAAAAAAATTGATGAATGTGAAGATAATACTCCTGTAGGTTGGATACAGGAAGGTCATGTCGATAAAGCAGGAAATATTTATCAACGACCTATTAAATGGTATGGTCAAGTAGGGTTTGGGCCTATTGAAGTTTCCGCCTATCCAGAAGGTCATGTAGGATGTCCTAGTAAAGCAACCTTTGAAAAAGGAAAACCGGGTATTGAAGCTTTTCTAGATTATTTAGAAAAACTAGTTAATGATATATTGAAAACTTTTCCACCAGGAAAACTTCCTCCTATAGAAGGAATTACTCAAAGAAGTCCAAAAGAAATAGAATCATATATTAAAGGTCCTTTAAATGGAGGGAAGAGCATCTATGAACTTAGATACCCACCTTAAATCTAAAATTATTCTTTGATTTTCAAAGAAGGGTATAAGAAAGCAATTATAATGGTTCTATCACAATCAATAATATCAACGAAGAAGAAAAAAAAAAAGATGTTAGTCGATTAAATTTGTGCTCCACAATAAGAACAAAATTGCGCTGCATCTTTTGTTATAGGCGTTCCACAATTTGAACAATATTTTGCGCGTTCCTCTGTTATTTCTTCTACTTTTGGTATCGATAAATGTTTAATTTGTCCTGTTGTTGTATTAAATTTACCTCGTAATTGGCCTGAAGCTTTCAAATCAAGTATAATTGCGTGTATATCTTTTCGTGAAATTCCAGTACTGGTGCTAACAGCTTCTACTGTTGCTTCTGGATTTTCTTGAAATTCTGCCAAGACAACATTCCTTAGCTTACTTCTATTTGTTAATGCGAATATTTGACTAATCAAAATAGCTGTTCCAATTCCAATTGATATAAATCCCCACCATGACCATACATTCCATGGGATAAATGATGTAATCCCCCAATAAAAGAAAGCACCAGCAATTATCAACGCACAAATAGAGAAACCCTCAGAATATTGATTTCTTTCATATTTCATTTGAATTACCCATATTTATTATGACAATATAAATTTGATGGAATTGTTTAGTTATTAATTTAATAATTTTATAAATGTTTAGATTGTTTTTATATGCTTATAATTATAAGTAATGCTCTAAGAGTAATACAAAAAGAAGAAGTTATAATCCTGATTAATTCGTTTTAACACATCTATTTATTATATCAAAAATTCGCGAAAAATCAACTTGATCATCTAAAAGGGTAATAATTATTTTGCCCATAAATTTAATTGAAAAGACGTAATAATTACTTGCGTGAATTAAGTTAAAATCTGGCCTATGGACTCCAATTTCTGAGGTTATTTCTTCTGCTAATTCATACAATTGAGACATATTTAACCCTATTGATGTTTTATTGAATTCTTGGTTAATATATGATTTTATTATAGCACCGTTTTCAGAAGTAATTAAAATAAAATATAAACCTGATTCTCCAAATTCCTTGATTAAACTATCTAGAACTAAGTCAACTTCTAGAATTGCAGTCATTGTGATATAATTTAATGGTTTGCTTATTTATAATTTTAGGTAAAATTAAATATTTCCATACAGAATCTTATAGTAATTCCAAGTAAATAAAAATCGATGCTTTTAAAAGCTTTTCAAAATGCCATTTATATTTCAAAATATTGATCTATCACTGTTTAATTAGGATTTTGACAACAAGAAATGAATTACTTAAAATAAGATAAATTAAATGGTTTTAAAATCGCACATATAGCACCTAATTCTTGGATACAAATCTATTTTTAGCCAGATTATTTAGAAATTAAGGAATGGGCCTGGCAGGATTCGAACCTGCGACTTTGGGTTCAATGGAGTAATCCACTAAAAATCCCAGTCCGAAGCCGGGCACCCTATCCAGACTAGATTACAGGCCCTAAAATTAAAGTCTAAAAATTAGTAAGTTATAATATTTTCGTTTATTATTTCTAAAAAATCTTATTGTATTAAGAGTAATGAATTTTTTAACAACTTCTCGAGTCTAATAAAACAGAAAAAGTAAAATTCTACTACTCTCTACTATTTAAAACCATTGTTTAAATATTCTATGAATATTCGAAATAATTTTATAAATCTTAAACCTTGAGAGAGATCTCCATCAGCTTTTATTATTCCCTTCATATAAGCATCGGTTCCATACATTTCGCGCTTCAAAATTTTAACCACTATATCTTTAGTATATTGAATCCTAAATGGTGCATTTCTATTAATTCCTTCTTTATAAACTATTGCATCATTAGATACATTTAACCAAAAATTAAAATCGATGTCAGTTATGATAATTTGATATATATCATTATAATCTGCTATTTCTTCACGTAATTCTTCAGTACTCGTGAATTTACTAACAGCAAATTTAATGAATTTATCTAAAGCAGTGATAAATTCCCCATCATGATTTTCTAAATCATTTAGAACCGAATTGAAACTCTTCGAATTAAGCATATTATATATACTTAATACCAATTCAACTATTTTATATTGTTATACCTAAGTATTTCTTATAATCTACATCGCTTTCAATCCATATAAATCTTTCTATTCAATGGATTGATATGTTATTCAGAATAAAATTTTTATATTCTGGTTTATTCCTTTAATTACATACCTATAATTTTTTGCGGCTATAGTGTAGCCCGGTCTTTAGTTATTATAATTCGTTCTACTTAGCCGAAAGCATTCGGGACTGTCACTCCTGCGACGCGGGTTCAAAAAATGGCGTGCTAGCCGCGCCATTTCAAAATCCCGCTAGCCGCGCCATTTTAAAATTGTTTTCCATCATCACTATCGTGAACTCATTTTTTATTTTTTAAAAAATAATTCTCATTTACATAATAAAACTAAAAAAAATGGAAAAAAAACTAAGTTAATAAAAAAAAAGAGAGATATAGATGTAAAGACTAAATAGAGAGGTTAAATTAGTATTTCTATAAATCTTCTACTAAATCTTCGTAAGCCTCTAATGCTAATTCTATGATCTCTTGGAAAGCCATAGCATCTTGAAGATTTCCCTCAACGGTGATATCTCCTGCCATATATGCACTTGTTGCGTCCACCTCACCCATCATTATTCCAGCAGCAACTTCTAAATTTGAAGACATTGTGAATGAAGGATTGTCAACCTCTCCATCTCCAAAATCTAAATCACCTTCTTTGACAGTAAGCCAAAATTTGTGATCTGCATCACTAATTACCATTTGTATAGCTATATCCATATCTTCGAGCTCTTCTTTAAGGTCTTCATTCTCAGTTGAGATTTGTTTGATAAATTCGAAGACCTTCATCACATCTGCAACCGAAGCTGAGGCAGCTCCTTTATCCTGAGTGGCTTTTAATTCTTTTAATAATGATTCGTCAACCATTTTAATTTTCAACCTTCTTTTATATTTTATTGCCTTATTTAAAAATTGATTTAAAATATATTATGTAAATAACAATATTAAAAGGTTATAATGATATAAAAAGGTTTTATTTCTTTTTTTTGTTAAAGCGAATTTAATCCGCTAGAATGTATTCGATAGTTGAAAATCATACTTAATCATATATTATAC
>JBHLPN010000166.1:0-7322 GCA_048939445.1 Promethearchaeota archaeon
TGGGTCAAGACTATAGGTGCTGGACTTAAGATCCAGTGGCAAAGGCCTTCGTGAGTTCGAATCTCACCCTCTCCACACTTTCTTCTTTATGTTGGGATTGGTTTTAAATTTATATGGATAATTCATGGTTTCACCTCGTATAAGGGATTCCTGAGCGAAAAATACTCATTCGTTTACATCTCATTTCAGCAATAAAAACATCTAACATATCAAGATTTACATCTAAACTGTATTGCTAACTAACTCCTCCTATATATTTAATAATTTCTGACTCTAAGAATTTTACTGAGCAAAATTATAAATATTCAATATACATAGAAATATACATAGAAATCACAGTGAGGTAAAGATTCCCATTTCTGAGTATCTTTCTTTAGCATTATCAATTGAATATATTATAATCACTCATAGAGAATCACGAGAGATAATATATTATAAAACTGCTGGAGATTTTGATCCTGATGTACTAGATATGTTTCGAAGTTCAGTTCAATATGAGATCTTGGATTTACCTTCAGAAGAAGGGGGAATTGAACAAGCTACTCTCGAAGGGAAGTATTTATTGACACGAGCTGGAAAATTAGTATGGGTAACTTTAATTTTGAAGTATAAACCTACTGTTTTTACGAGAAAAGTTATTAAATTTTTTTCCAAATTGTTTGAAAATCAATATGAAATAGAAATAAAACAGTTGTATACTAAATTCGAAGGAAATATCTCTATTTTTCATAAGGATCCTTATTCAAAGCAGAGTTTAAATAAAATAATTGAGGATCTTTTCTATCTATTCTTGACTTTGCCCTTTAAGATCGGCTCAATAAGAGGAAAAAAAATTTCTCCTAAAGCAAAAAAAATATGCCAGTTTGCTAAGGTTCTTGCTCATAAAACTAAAGGTCAAATTTTACTGGAAAAATTATTTGTTGAAGTAAGCAAATCTTTTAAATTAGGTAACGAAGAAATAGCAAGTTTAATTTATAGTTTAGTTGAAACTGAAGTTTTTCTACCCATTAAACAGGAGGAAACTAAAAAGAAATTTTCTATCAATTTTTGAAAGATTAAAGTTTAAGACTTGTATTTAAAACTAACAAACCTGTATTTTTTTATTATTAGAAAAAGAATTTAAACTAAGCATACAATATTTTTACTTAATCAAATTCAATTTAACGAAAAATAAGGAGAAAGAGATTTGAAATTAACAGAGATTATTGGGTTGGAAGAAAAACATGCAAATCTGTTAGAGGAAGAGGGAATATCTAAAGTTGAAGAACTTGTACCACTTACAAGTAATCAGATCAGAAAATTGGCCAGAAAAATAGGAGTATCAGTAAAAGTGCTTGATACATGGCAGGAGCACGCAGATTTAATGCGAATTAAAGGTATAGGACCTGAAATGGCAAATGCGTTAAATCTTATAGGCATTGATTCAGTGAAAGAGTTTGCATATAGAAACGCTAAAAGTACATTAGAAAAGTTAAAACAATTAAAAAAAGAAAAATCTAAGGCCTTTACGAAAGTACCTACTCAAAAGGATTTAGAAAACTGGATAAAAGAAGCTAAGATTCTTTCAGGAGCTCCAGAGAAAAAGCCAGCGAAAAAAAAAGAACCAAAACCGATCGCTCCGATTAAATATATACCCATCGAAGAATTTAAGGGGGATTATGGTGAATATGGCCCAGATTATTGGAATAATAAATGGGAAACTGCTCCAATTATATACACTGGTAGAGCCTTAAGGGCAGAGGCATACAAGAAACAAATAGATGCAGATGTCAAAGCCTTTATTAAAAAAAATGATGCTATTCTGTGGCATGTAGTAACGCAGGTTGGTTTAAGAAAAGAAACTCCTAATGAGACTGCTTTTGCTATACAGAATTTTGTGTGTAGTTTTCTGAAGTATAAATACGACGACTTAACTGCAGAGGTGCCTGAATTTTGGCTTTTTCCGTTCGAATCAATACAATCTGAGATAGGAGACTGTGAGGATGGAGCTATTTTGATAGCGGCATTGTTGATAAATGCTGGTATTCCAAGTTGGCGTGTAAAAGTATGTGCCGCAGAAGTTATCGCTGACCCTGTTTTTGCACCTTCAGATTCTGAATTAGGAGGACATGCTTATTGTATTTATCTCGCAGATAGACCAGATAGCGAAAGAAAATTAGAATGGGTTATACTTGATTGGTGTTATTTACAAGATCCTGAAGTGCCTATAGAAGCAAAACCTTTAGCTAGAGATGGTGGAACTGAGGGAGCTTATAAAGATGTTCTCTTTACATTCAATGACCAATTTAGTTGGGCGCAAACCGCATTAGAAGTGAAAGAAGGAAGAATAAGTAATAATAGGACTTCCACCAAGGATGAAATAATAGCACCTTTAAAGGACATTTTAAAACATTTAGCTACAGAGGAATTAGTTAGTGTATTTAAAAAATACGGTATTTATATCGAATAAAAATAATAATAATTTATTTTTTTTCCTAAATTCTATTTATCTTCTATTCCAGCAAATAAAGATGTTCCACAATTAGGGCAGTAAGCAACTTCTCGACCAATTTCAGCCCCACAATTATTACACATAGTTTTAAATTCTAATGTTGGGGGAATGTTTTGCATTATCCTCTTAAGAGTATCATTCAGAGCATCTTGTACTTCTGTAATTTTTTGACCTTGATCTTTACTTGGAAATGAACGAATGAATATAGAAGAAAGTTCTACTAAGAAATTCTCAACAAACTTAAGTTGATCATAGTAGTTTTTATTTACCTTATACTTTAATAGTTCATCCCCTGCTTCAGTTAAGGAATAAACCTTTTTTATAGGGCCTATTGGACTTTTTACTTTTTGTGCTGTTAAAAATCCATCTTTTTCTAATTTTCTTAATATTGGATAAATAGTACCAGATTGTGCTTCCCAGGTACCTGCAAAACTTCTATTTAAATTTTTTATTAAATCATAACCAGAAAGCTGTTTGCTGTTAAAAATTGTCTCAATAATAGTAAATTCAAGTGGAGTAAGCTTACTTTTTTGAAGTCTATTAAAGATTTCCTTTTTAATTATAGAACTTAATTCTTCAATATCATCTTCGAAATCTAAAAATTTACCTAACCACATTATTGTTATACCTTGGATTTACCTCGTTTCCTCATTTTTTCCAACTCTTTCTCAATCGCTTTTTCTTTTCTTGATCTAAGTTTCCCTCCTTCTTCAGTTTTTCCACTAAAATATTGCATGTAAAGTATTATGTGGAAAATAACAGCTGCACCCCAAAAAATAGCTGGAAAAATTACCCAATAAAACATTGGAAATGTCAGAAAGTTGATGATAAACAGAAAAAACATAACAAAGATATAAGAAGTTAAATGATAAATCACTCCACGTTTAGCCATTGGATAAACCCCTCTAGCATATAAAATGTATGCTAAAGTGTGCAAAGTAACTCCAATTAACCATGAGAAACAGGGAAAAAAAAACCAATAGAATTCTGGTGTAAAGAGTAAATTTACTGTAAAAAGTAATATATTAACAAGAATATAAACTGCTATATGGATCTTCACTGAAAACCTAAAACTTACCTTCTGGGCAGCAATTTTTCTTAAGCTTTCTTCAGAAAACGCATTACTTTCATTCATATTTTCATCAAATTCATGGGAAATCTAAAGTTTAATTGTTATAATTCCCTAAAATAAATTCGAATATAAATACTTGTTGATTCTACATACCAGTCAAATACATAGAGAAGCCTTGAAATCTTTAAAATTGAAACGATTACAATTCAATAA
The DNA here is from genome assembly GCA_048939445.1 of Promethearchaeota archaeon. Lineage (GTDB taxonomy): Archaea > Asgardarchaeota > Lokiarchaeia > Sigyniarchaeales > SOKP01 > Loki-b32. The sequence goes on from JBHLPN010000166.1 coordinate 3,777, forward strand.
TATTGGATTTTTAATGATAGATATGTATATGGCTCTAAGGTTTAACAAGATCTTCAAATTCAGTCATATCTTTAAAATTAATACTAATTATATTCGGAATAATAAAATCAATAGATATGATTAAGAGTAGCAAAAAATATAAATATCAATTTTTATATTTTATTCAAATCCTGCCCCTAATTAGACTAATAACTTAAATATGTCAACCTTATCAGAATATCTTGAAAAGATTGAAGAATGGGACCACCGAGCGTTTTTAAGTATATATAAGAGTGATTTCAGCAGAAGAACTAAAAAATTTGCTATTGTATATAGTTTTTTAGGCTCTATGTATTTCTGGGGCCTTGTTTGGATAATTTGGTTTATTTATGGGTATATTACAAAGGATTATTATCTTTTAGTCCTCTTTACTGGAGGTTTTGAACAAAGTATCATAATTCATAGTCTAATACGTTACAAAATTATACGAAGAAACCGCCCATTCATTACACTTCAAAAAGAAGGTGTAAAAAAACATGACGACTTCATAAGAATTCCTTATTTAATGAAAGAATCAGAAAAGCAATCATTCCCTTCTGGTCATGTGACCTTTCTACTATTCTTTGGATTTATATTTGCATTTTATTTTTCTAACTATTTTTGGCTTATTCTTTCAATTTTCATTGTTCTAGATGTTATTATGGCATTCGCAAGATTAATACTTGGAGTGCATTTCCCAATTGATGTAATATTTGGTTTTGTATTTGGAGTTCTGTATGCTCTCTTATATCTTGGATTTACTTATGAGTATTGGGTTATGTTTTATTACTGGTTAGGAGAAACTTTCTCCCCTATAATTCACTTTTGGTTATAATTCATAAATTTTTTTAAATCGTGTATGCGATATTCTAGTACAATGAGAATGGAAATTGAAACGTAATACAGAATTAAACAAGTAAAATGTAAAAGAATTAGGTTTTCAAAAATCTTTTTTTCTTTCTATTTTTTAACTAATTAATACAATGAGTTCCCTTAAAAGAATGAGAAAAAAACAATCAATACCATACGATCACAAATTTACTTCAGATTTCAACTCAGTAATTTTTATTGTCTTGTGGAATTCTCTCGGTTTTTTTTTTATAGAATATATAATGAATTACTATATTTATTTCGTTTTAGGATATCCCGCTCCTAATGTAGGATTATTCTTTTCAGCTATCACGTTTGGAGGATTAACTAGTTCTAGTTTCATTGGATATTTGACTGATCGTTTTTCGAAGCGAATTTTAGTTATGATAGGCGCTTTTGGAAGAGGTTTGTCATATTTTGTACTCTATGCTTCTATAATTTTACAGTCACTTATAGGAATGTATATAAGTGCGTTTCTTTTAGGTGTGGGAGCTCAAATTTTTTGGAATCCATTAGATACTATAATTTCTGAGAAGTCTTCAAAATATCATCGATCTACAGCTTTTGGAAGGAGAAGACTTGCCTTAGGGATTGGAATGGTAATTGGCACATTTATAGGTTTTACAACTTTTAGCTTATCGAATTTTTTTACACCTAATAACCCTTTTTTGACATATATAGCAATTCCTTTATTTGGGATCTCAAATTTTTATGCAGGAATTCAATTCTCACGGAAAGTAGATGAAAATAAAAAGTTTGAGTATCACCTTTCTGAAAATGAAGATGAAAATAAATTAAAAAGCTTTGAGAAATCATCAAAAAAATCACCAAGTAACTTCTATTTTTTAGGAATTATTATATTATTCTCTGGATTTTTTTTAACTGCGATTAATGTTGGATTTTACAGACCTTATATTCAAACTTATGTACTTGCAAATATAAATAGTAATGCAGAATTAGTTGCATGGTTTTACTTGCCTACAGCTCTACTCGGGGCTTTAATTGCTCCGAAATTAGGAACTTTAGCAGATAAAATTAATCCATATTTAACTGTCGGTATATCAAGTTTTTGCGGAGGAGTTGTTACATGGCTTATTATTAATTCAGGAAACTTATGGGTTTTTTCTATTTTACTTATTATTGATAATACTATAATGCTAACTGTTAGTTTTGTGTTCGTGAATTTCCTTAGTCGTGTTTCAATTAAGCATCGAGGAAAGATATTTGGGATGATTACTCTTTTTGAATCAATAGGAATGATAATAGGTCCTTTTCTAGGTGGAATTGTATGGGAGATTATAAGCCATCAAGCACCTTTTATCATTTCAATTATAGTCGAATGGTCCTTAATTTCTTTCTTTATTATAGGAATGAGGCTACTTAATCCCTATCTTGTCGAACCAATAGAAGTTAAAAAAATAAGGAAGAAAAAACAAATTTCGAACTTAAATAAATAATTAATACCATTCTACAAATTCATCTAAGGGACGCCTTTTTCTTTCTTTCTCACGAGCTTTTTCACGAGCCTCATCTACTAACCCTATAGCTATAAGCCCCATTAACTCGAATTTATCCTTTGAAAATTTAAAAATTTCATTAACTTCTTCTTTTCGGCCCAAAATCTCACCTATCCATACAGCACCTAAACCTTCTTGAGCCTGAACCCCTAATAGGATATTTTCTATAAATGCTCCAATTGCTTGAATATCCTTTACTCTATCATAACCTCTTTCAAGATCCAAGAATATTAATAAATTAACATATGCTTCTTCTATAATTCCTCCATATTTAGAGAGTTCTGAAAGCATTCTTTTAACAGTGGGATGAATTACTACACAAACTTGCCAAGGTTGACTATTATTTCCAGAAGGTGCCCATCGAGCACATTCCAAAATATCTAATATGGTTTCTTTATCAATTTTCTTATAGATAAAGCTCCTACTACTTTTTCTTTGTTTTATGAACTCTATAAAATCATTTTTACTAAGATCCATATTTTAAAAATTGTTAAATATAATAATAAAAACTTTTCCTTATCTATAATGTGTTTTAGGTATTATTTACATATTCATCTCTATATTTCTTCTATTTATGTTCATTAGAAATTATTATTACAGTGATTAAAAGTGCTTTAAAACCTTATTAAAAAAATGGTTTGGGGTTGTATGGATGGGTAAATTTTGGGGAAAAAAGGAAAATAACGAGCTCCTAGGTTCACCACAAGAAACAATGGGATTTTCTAAAGAATATTCTTCGTTGTTACAAAATTTTGTAATTAGAAAATATGATTTTTCAAATCTTAACCAAGTAGAAGACATAAAGAAACAATTATTAAAAAGAAAAATTTTAATTATAAATGCTAAAGAAGTCCTTGAATATGTTGATGTTTCAAAGCTTAAGAGAACTATTGAAGATCTAAAGTCATTCTTACGAGAAAATGGAGGTAGTATGGGTAGACTTGGAGAGCATTTTTTAATAGTTACCCCCAATGCACATATTAAAATAGCTAATTGACCTTTTATTTCTTTTTTCTTTCTCGAAGAACCTCTATAAAACTTTCTATTTGATTGGATACTTGAACTTCATTAAATTTCCTAGGATCATTTTGATCTGAATCAATTATAAGACAAGGAATATCTGCCTCTTCGCCTAATCGAC
>JBHLPN010000167.1:0-7286 GCA_048939445.1 Promethearchaeota archaeon
ATTTCCCCAAAATCAGATGGAAAATTCTCTTTCTGGAAACTTATTCCTAAAATTATCGGAAATTTATCAGAATATTTCTTTTTTAATACTTCAAAAGTATCTTGAGTATGAGGAAGGTCTCCCTTAGTCCCTAAAATTATTACTTTCTTATATACTACAGATGGAGTAAGAACGTCAATAACATTATCAATATTTATTTGCCCGTAAATTTTTACAATTCCATTACGTATTCCATTTTCATTTACAATTTCTTTTATTTCTTCCGTAAATTTTTCCAATTCCTCAATCTCTTTTGCTTCTTGAGTCATATATAAGACTTGAATTTTATTCGCCCCAGTCTTCTCAATTGTGAGAGGTGGAGGAGATATATTTATACGAATGTCAGCTTTAGTTAATTCATCTAACAATAATTCCATTTGATCTTTAATATTTCTAGATAAATCAATACAAAAGCAGATTAGATCTGCTGCTCTAAGTTGTGAGAGTATTTCTTTTCCATTACCTACGCCCTCAGAAGCACCTTCCATAATAGAGGGCATATCAACAATTTGAAATCTAATGTTTTGATAATTGTAAATTCCTATTTCTGGAATAGGGGTGAATCTACCAATTTTTTCGTTTGCTGCTCCTGTTAAATAATTTAAAAGGGTTGTTTTTCCCACTCCAGGTGTATTGTAATTACTAATTAATATTATTTGGATACCTTCCTTTTTTATTGAAAAAGGACTGACAATCCTTTGAGTGCTTTTTTGCTTTTGTCTCCGCTCCTCTAATTCACGTTTCATCTTTGCTAGGCGTGATTTATTAAGAGCGACAATTCTTTCTGTAGCTTTATGTTTAGGAACTAAAGATAAAAATTCCTCTAATTTTTTTATTTTTTCTTCTTTGGAACCCGCATCAAGATATTCTTGATATTTTGCTTTTGCAACGGGTGGTAAATTTGAGCTCAAAACAAAACACTTAACTATTTATTTAAAATAAAGAACGAAATCTATCTTCTGTTTTTAATTTTAAATCTCCCAAGATATCATTAATTCTGTTTTCAAATTGCTTGAAGTATTTAGGTTTTTTTGAGAAAATATCATTAAGTGGGTAACGATTGAGAAAATATGAAATAATCTGATTTAATTGTTCTTTTACTACTGATGCATCTGTCTCTTTTTCTACAATTGCATATGAAAGTAAAGGTTGTTTATTATTTGCCTCATCAGATGGTAATGTAATCATCTCACAATAGCATACTAGCTTAAATGAAGCAAGAGAGATTACATTTATATCATCGCCAAAAACTTCACTAGTAAAACTCTCAAGTGCAGTTAAGAACCCTGCACGCAAGTTTGGGTCTAAAACATTATCTGAAGATGTATAATACTTAATCTCAACTAAATTTCGCATACCTAAATTTATTCCTACTTCAAGAATGGCCATTTTAAAGAAGTTTTCTTATATTGAATGTAGATTGTTATGTTTTATAGACTAACTAAAAATTTATATTTCTATTTTTTTTTAAAAACTTTATTTAATATAATTTTAATTGTTTTTCAATACGATAAAAATATTTATTGAAATTTTTTTTAGGATTATCTTATTATAACTTTCACATTGGATTTTAACTTAAAAGATCGGATTATAAAAATATTAAGAGAATCCCACCTGTTTTTTATACAGGGTAAAAGTATTATCACAAAGCATAGCTACTGTCATTGGTCCTATTCCTCCAGGGACAGGAGTTATTTTTGCGCATTTATCTAGCACTCCCTCAAAATCAACATCACCACATAATTTACCTTCAATTCTATTTATCCCTACATCAACAATAATCACGCCTTCTTTAATTCTCTGCTTAGTTATAAATTTTGGCTTTCTAACTGCAACTATTATTATGTCAGCTTTTCGCAAATAACTATCAATATCTTTCGTTGAAGTATGGCATATTGTAACGGTGGCATTTCTTTTTAACAGCATAAAGATCAATGGTTTGCCCACCAAATTTGAACGATTAACAATTACTACATCTTTTCCTTTTAGTTCTATATTATTATTTTCTAGTATTGATATAATGCCTTTTGGAGTACAAGGTCCTGATTCTTCATTATAGTCAAAAAGTTTACCTCTTGTAACCGGATTTAAACCATCTGCATCTTTTAATGGTGAAATTTTCTCTAAGAATTCAGGAGTACTGTCTCTTAAATGTTCTGGAAGAGGTATCTGTAATAAAATTCCATGAATACTAGCATCACTATTAAGTTTATCAATTTTTTTTAAAAGCTCGTCCTTCGAAATCCCCTCATCTAACTCTATAATAACAGATTCGATACCTACATTTTGACAGGTTCTATGTTTTATATTTACGTAGATTTTTGAAGCAAGATCTTTCCCTACAAGTATTGTAGCTAATTTTGGTCTAATTCCAGTTTTCTCTATTGCTTTTTTAATTTGCTTTTTTAATACTGAATTTAATTTGTCTGCTAAATTTTTACCATCTAATATTTTATCATTCATGATTATTCTTAGGTATAATAAAATTTGACTCTAAAAAAAGAAATTATATTAATATCAAAATATCATGCATTTTTAATATTATACGATACAAATTCTTTATATTCTTCTTCTTCTCCAAAGAAAGACAGTAGCAGCTATAAGTAAGCCAATAGATCCAAGAACTACTCCTAAGATCACGTAATTAAATTCAACCCTCCAAATTTCACTAGCTAAATAAGATAAGGTGTTTAATATTCTTAAAGTCTCGAAAGCAAAATAACAAGAAATAACGGAAGATTCTGTTTCTTGGGATCCATCAGTATTCTCTACAAATCCACCATCTTGGAAATTTTGACGTTTTAATATCCAAGATGTCGTAGGAATAGTATTCAAGTGGGTAGGATCAATTAAGTAAATTGCTTTTACACAGTAATATGTGCTGCTTAACAAAGCATACTCAGCTATCTCATCAGGAAGATATCCTCCATAATTATTTAAATCAGCAGAATTTTCCACATAAAAAGACTTGAGATACGTTAAAGTTTTATTAACGTCAGCTAAATCATTAATATTTCCAAATCTATCATCATCTAGGATAAACGCTGCGAAACATGTATCAATATAAGTAGATGTTAAACTCTGATTACCTCCGTATCCTCCATCACTATTATTACAAGAAAGAACCCAATTCTTATGAAGAGGAATATTTTCAACTGGCTTATTCATCAGTGCAAAAATTTGAATAACATAATATGTTGAAGCCAAATTTGCCGATTTCGATGTGTTTGAAAAAGAAAATCCTCCTGAAATCTGTTCAGTATCATTTATAAATTTATAAATTCTATTCGATAAGACGGCATCAATGGTATGTCCTAAAAGATCTAGTGATTTTAACATAAAATATAGATCATATAAATCTACCACTCCACTATCGAACATATCTCTAATATTAAGTTCTAAATTATTTTGAAGGGTTTCAATATCTTGCGGAAATATATAATAATTCATCAAAATATCTAATGCATAAGCTGTTGCTTCAAAAGAAACTCTATTGCCACCTTCAACTCCATTGGAATAACCGTTCCCTACAATTTCATTACTTAATATAAAATTTGTTAAATATGATTGTCGCGTTGCTCCTAATACATTCGGAATTGCATTTATTGTTAAAAAAAATAGAAATGTAACAATAATTAAATTCCGATATTTGTGCCTCAATTAAAAGTACCTAATTCTGATAGATTAAAATTAATTTTTTAAATATATCTTGAAATTAAAAATTAACTATATATTTCAAGTGAAATCTCAATTTCATATATTATAAAAAGATATACAATTAAAAAGAGAGATGTTCTTATTATTTACTTAAAGAATTTCACTGATATCTCTATATAATAATCCTTTATTTGCTTGGAATTGTTCATACGTAATGAATAGATTTCGAAACGATTCTAAACTTCCAAGAATTGCAGCTCCATTAAAAATTGCATATTGGAGATTATCAGGTACAAAAAATTTGAGAACTTTGCTTGCCGATTCAATAGATTCAGAGAATTCTTGAGCTGGTGTTTTCTCAATTAATTCTTTTGGAGCAGTAACTGTCTCTAAACTCTCTATGGGTTTCCCACAATAAGGGCAAAAAAGTGAATCCAAATCAGCAACATCCTTTTTACAATGTGGGCATTTTCCTTTTTTTAATGGTTTTTGAATGTATTTATCATTTTCTCCAATCTTTATTTCTGGTAAAACTAAAACTCCGCCACAAGAGGGACAAATGTTTTTTCCATCACTTAAATCCACAAATGCTCCACACTTAGGACATGTATCTTCTTTTTTTTTTGATATTTCAACAACTTGGAGCTTTATTAATTCGCTTTTAACTGCAGAAAGAGGTGTGACAGGTTTAGGAATTGAACCTAATTGAGGAAGTACTAGTTCTAATTCTGATTCAAACCGTTCTTGAAAACCGCTATATGAAAGATTTCCTCCTGAAATTACTATATGAGATAAAAGATCATACCAATAAAGACTATCAATATTTCTAAGACTAGCAATTATCGCTTGAGGTATGTTCATAATATTACTATAACCTAGCATTCCAGGATTGAATAAAACTTCTGGTGCTTGATGCAGAATGTAAGTTGGAACACTAATCGTTGATCCATCTGGCATTGGAACCTTAAATTTTTCTCCTGCATTTGGACGTTTATTTGGATCTAACACAAAATAACAGTTTTTCTCTTTTATATCTTGTATAATCTCATCTGCAGCACTAGAGGCGATACTTACACCTTCTCTCATTAGAAGGCCTTTTAGATTTTGATTAACATCAATTCCCGCGAGAGGAAGTTTTTGAACTGCATGTTGGACAATTGAACCATTTATTATTGGTACTATCCATGTTAAGCCATCCCCACTTTCAATAACTAATCCGGTTGTCAACCCTACACTAAACAATGATAAGAGTGGTGTTGGCATCATTATCAAACTTCTAACTCGATGTGTTTCAAAAAAAAGTCTTGCAATATACTCTTTAGTTTCTCTGTGCATGAATGGAGATTCGCAATAAAATACTGGATATTGGGTAAGATCTTCAACTCTGAGTAATGAATAAAAAATATAGTTTAAGATCTCGTAATAACTTTCCCAGTCCATAATTTCACCCCTTTGAACGGGATGTTTAATTTTAAGAACCCCACGCATACGGGATACATCATTTCCAACATAAATACTTCTAGCACTTACATCAACCATGACAGATTTATACTTCTCCGTTCCAGTAATACAGGGAAACACAAATCTTGGACCGGGTTCTCCTGAAAATCCGATTTTAACGTATGCTGATCCGATATCAATTATAATCGGTGTTTCAGGTAAAGGTAGTGCCATTTTTTATCAATAGTATATGTATTTTTGGTTTTTCTTATTAATAATCTAAATTAATGATTTTTATAATAATTTTATAGAAATTATAAATAAGAATCCTTTTAATTATTTTTTCATATATTTAAGAAGAGTTTTAAGAATCTCTTTTTGCATTACTAATCCAATAAGTTCATTATTTTCATTTACAACTGGGAGTCTTTGTATCTTATGATCGAACATAAGCTCTAAAGCATCTTTTAATGTGTCTTTTTCTTGTACAATAAAAGGTTCTGGTGTCATTAAATCCTTAACAGTTGTGTTTGGTGAATCTAAACTCATTGCAAATCTTGCAAGACGTATATCTCTTTGTGTAATTATACCAATTAATAGTTTATTCTTACGATCTTTTACGACAGGAAGTCCACCAATATTTTTCCTTATCATCAAAAGTTCAGTGACACTAATTTTTTCAATCGGAAGTGTAAAAAGCGGATTTTTTATCATTATTTCTGATACTTTTATTTCACTTAATTGTTTTAAGCGATCTTCCATATTAGAACCCCATATTTAAAAATATCATTCAAAAAATTCAGTTACTGATTCACTTATTAAAAATAATCTCTATTGAAATTAAAATATATTTATTAGCTAATCTTTGTTGATTCTCCAAGCTTCTTTTCAATTCTTATAATTTCTTTTAAATATTCTTTATAAATTTTTAAGAGATAATGGCCCCAATTGTTTAACTTTACCCAACCTCCTCCACCACGGCCTCCTTTACCAGTTATTACCACAGGCATACCTGTTCTTTTTTCAATCCTTTTTAAAATATTCCACGCATATTTATATGAGTACCCACATTCTTTAGCAGCTAAAGTTAAGGACCCTCCTTTATTTTTTTCTATTTTATCTAACAACTCAGCCCATCCAGAACCCAATATGCTTTTATTATTGAATTCTAACCAAAACTTTATACCATAGCTTATTTTAGACTTTAAATCTTCAATATTGGGTTGCTTTTCCATACAAGTATTGTTTATTTTTTGTCCATTTAATAATTTGTTATATTTTAGAAAAGAAAAACCTAAAAGTTAAGCTCATTTTATCTTTTTAAAAAATCTGAATTGTTGTATACATAATGTTTTTTTCTAGTGGAGAGACTGAAAAAAAGGGTACAGAAGTTATAAAAAATCTCTACTACTTTTCAGAAAATCAAATGTTAGATTGTAATCAATATATTATTGAAGAATCAAATACTAAAGAATTAGCATTATTTGATACGGGCAACGGCATTTCTCTTAAAGGTTTATTTAAGGGCATGGAAAAATATAAACTTAATCCATCTAATATTACCAAAGTGTTTTTAACGCATGAGCATGTAGACCATACACTGGGACTTTATCCATTAATGAAACTAATGGTTGAGAATCCTCCTAAAATTTTTGCGTATGGTGAAACAGCTAAAATTTTAAGAGAAGGAGATATATCTCGAATATTTCCTGGAAATCTTGGGATAAAACCAAGCATGTTAGGAGTGGAAATCGTTCCATTAGAAGTAGTAGATTTAGAAAAAGTTAAGGAGGTAGAAATATCTTCTGAATTCAAATTTCAAATCCATTATACACCAGGACACTCTTTAGGATCAATTTGTTATTATGAACCTATTAAAAAAATACTAATTCCAGGAGATTTAATTTTTCAAGCAGATTTATTTTTTAATATAGGAAGTTTTGGTCGGTATGACTTTCCAGGAGGATCTTTAGAGACTTTGAAAAAATCAATTAAGTTTGCTACAGGACTCGATGTATCGATTTTGCTTCCAGGTCATATGGGAATCGTAAGAGAAAATGCTAATCACCATATTGCCTTATCTTACAAGACTATCCAAACACTTCAATATTAGATATATCTATAGAATAAAAATGACTATATCAATCTCG
>JBHLPN010000168.1:0-7283 GCA_048939445.1 Promethearchaeota archaeon
TATCTTGCGGGAGGCACTGAGAGTTTTGGAGCGGGAGATTATGATATGGTTCTGGTGAAATATGACGCAAATGGTTTGGAGCAATGGTATTGTACGTGGGGTGGAACTGAATTAGATTATGGTCTAGGAGTGGCAATAAATTCATCAAGCACCGTATATCTTGCAGGATATACAAGAAGTTTCGGGACAGGAAGATCTCGTATGGTTCTAGTAAAATATAGTCCTTATATTGCTTCCACTAGAATTCCAAGTTATAATCTTTTTATAATAATAGGAATTTTAGGCATCAGCAGTCTTTACTTGATAAAGAAAATAATATTCAGAAAATTTTTCGAAAGTCTTTAAGAAAGAATTAGTGAATATTATGGCTCTCTTACGCTAAAATTATTTACTCACTAAAAAAAGCTATACTTAATGGTATAGACAAATTAATAGATTTTGGTAATGAATTTTTAAGAGATATTTAAATTCTCTCATATATTTTAAGTTTTCATCAAAGAAAGAATAATTATTGTCTCTTGAGGGTACTCACGAATAAAATTATTTTAAGAGTTTCTATTTAATCTAGATCGAAAGTAATAAATTTCTTTAGCAAAATGTTTGAAAATGATAATTTTTTTAATTCTCATTTATGATTTTCAGCAGATTTAATTGACTAAGTCATCTTAACAAAAAATCTGATTTCTAAATACTAAATTTAACTAAGAGAGAATTGAATTTTCATAATAATTTAATTTTAATAATATAAACTATTTACTTTATCATTAATAATTCTTGGATTAGTGCTTAAAACTAATCTAAGAGATAATTGATCTTTAAAAGTTAGGAGGTTAGGCTAACCAAAGGTGAATAAATTGTCTGAGAAACAGACCACTAGTAATAATGACGAAGATCAAATAAGAATAGGTGTGTTCGTGTGTCACTGAGGTATTAATATTGCGGGGATTTTAGATATTCCAAAGATACTCGAAGAAATTAATAAATTAGATAATGTTTGGGCTTATCCATATCTCTCCCTATGTACTGAAGGTGGTTCTACTGAAATCAAGGAGAAACATGAAGAATTTAAATTCGACAGGATTTTAGTTGCTGCTTGCACTCCAAGAACTCATCAACCTGTTTTTCATGCGATATTAACAGAGATGGGATTACCCCCAAGATATTTAGAATTTGTCAACATTCGAGAGCATTGTTCTTTTGTACATCAAGCTCCAGAGGTACGTGAGAAAGCTACTTTAAAAGCCATAGAATTAATCAAAGCTGGGATCGCCCGAGCAAAATTACTGGAAGATGTGCCAACTAAAACCGTTCCAGTAGAACCAGCCGCTCTTGTAGTTGGTGGAGGAATTGCGGGATTATCTACGGCGATCGATTTAGGTGATGCAGGATACAAGGTATATTTAGTTGAAAAGAATACAACAATTGGCGGTCGTATGTCTCAACTTGATAGAACTTTTCCTACAGATGATTGTTCTATATGAATCTTGGGACCAAAAATGCTTGAAGCTAATCGCCATCCAAATATAGAAATCTTATCCTACAGTGAAGTCGATGAAATAGATGGTTATATCGGTAATTTTAAAGTTAAAGTTAGAAGAAAAGCCCGATTTGTCGATGAAAAAGAATGTACTGGTTGTGGATCATGCGCTGAGGTGTGTCCTGTATATACGAGTAATTATTTTGATGAACACTTATCTGCTAGAAAGGTTATTGACATTGCTTTTGCCCAAGCAGTTCCGGCAATATCGCAACTTGAAAGAGATGTATGTATTGAGTGTTTTGCGTGTGTTGATGCATGTGAACAAGAAGCCATAGACTTTAGTCAACAAGATAAAATTGTGGAACTTGAAGTTGGTACGATAATAATTGCTACTGGTTGGGACCTCTACAAGGGTGATGATTATGGTTATGGAATCTATGATAATGTTATCAATCAAATAGAACTAGAGAGGATTCTTGCTCCAAATGGACCAACCTATGGTCATTTAAAGCGCCCCTCAGATGGAAAACGACCTACAAAAGTATTGTTTATTAATTGTGTTGGTTCTAGAGATATAAATAAAAATGCTCATTGTAGCGTAATCTGTTGTAATCTGTCTCTTAAGAATTCAAAATTAATTAAATCAGAATACCCTGATTCTCAAATTGTCTGTTGTTATATAGATATGAGATGTGCTGGAAAAGATTATGAAGAATACTATAGAAGATCTCGAAATGCAGGAATTATTTTTGTAAAAGGGTTAGTTGGGAAAATTGAAGAAGATCCATTAACAAAAAATCTCAAAGTACAATTTGAGCCAGTTGGAACTGATATTGTAGTTTCAATGGAGTTTCACATGGTGGTACTATCACCGGCGTCTCTTCCATCTCAAGGTACCGTGGAAATTGCTAAGGTATTAAATATGGAAAAAAGTCCTGATGGATTCTTAAAAGAGTATCATGCTCGACTTGATCCAATTAGTACAAAAGTACCAGGTATTTATATTTGCGGTTCTGCTCAGGGTCAAAAAGAAATTGATAAAGCAGTCAGTCAAGCTAGAGGAGCAGCCTCAGTAGCAGGCATTCCGATGGGGAAGGGAGAATATACTATGGAATTAATTAGAGCTACACCATCTGATGAACGATGCGCTAAATGCTATAAATGTATAGAAGCTTGCCCATATTCTGCGATTTCGGTGAATGAAAAAGGAAATCTCGTTGTTAACCTAATAAATTGCCGAGGTTGTGGAACTTGTGCCTCGTTATGTCCCTCAAAAGCCATTGAGCTAACATACTTTAGAGACGAACAGTATATGGCATTAATAGATGAGTTATTACCCATGGAGGAGTAGAGAGGTAAGTAAAATGGCAGAAAATAACGATATCAAAATTATTGTATATGCTTGCTGGAAATGAGGATACGGTTCAGCCGATATGGCGGGTACAATTCGTGCACAATATCCAGACTCTATTAGAATTGTTTTAGTACCATGTACTGGCCGTGTAGGACCAGATCTAATAATGCGAGCATTTGGTAGAGGTGCTGACGGTGTTGTTATTAACGCTTGATATCCAGGAGAATGTGATTATGAGACAGGAAATTACTATGCTTTTAGACAAGTCGAATACATTAAAGAAATTTTAAAAGTTGTTGGAATGGATCCTAATAGAATAAATATAATCTATTGTACTGCTGCAGAAGGTCAGAAATTTCAAATAGAGGCAACAGAAATAGATAAAACCATTCGCAAATTAGGAAAAAGTCCTTTGCGACCGAAAAAGAGCACGCCTAAAGAAAAAGCTAAAGCGAAAGCTAAAGCTTAAAAAAATTTAATGTGTTTACTAATGAGACTGAGTTAAAAAAAATGAGAACTCAGTTGAAGAAATGGGAGCACCATATGGCACATAAAATAGTTTTTAAAAAAATAAGAAACGAAATTTAGAATTTATACCAAAAGTTTGGGAAAATTAAGAAAAAATAAGTTAAATTTATTGTTAGAGTTGGAATTACATGGAAGCTATGGCAGAATATTTGATAAATATTGAAGATTTTTCCAAAATCTTAGCAACTTTATTGAAAGAAAAAACAGTAGATAAAATAATTGGCGCTCAATTAAGAGTTGAAAAAAAAACCGGGAATATAGATAGATTCACAGTTCAACCAATATTAGCAGAAAAAGAAGAAGATGTGAAAGACTTTCCATTAACTCCTTTAATTGCATTTGGATATGCTAGAACGGATTCTGCTTCAAAATTTCTTCATAAATCTGTTGCTGGTGCAATGAATGAAAAAGTTGGGCTTATTGCTCGTCCTTGCGATACAAGAGCATTGATAGAGCTTGCAAAGATTAAGCAAGTAAATCTTGATAACCTCTTTGTAATTGGAATCGAAGATAGAGGGTTGCTTCCTAAAGCAGGACGTGAGATGAGATCAATTAAAGATGTTGATCCAACTAAGATTGTAAAGGAAAAGGTAGGAGATAAGGGGCTTATTGTTAAGATGAAAGATGGAAGCACTAAAGAACTTAACCTTACTGTAGCTGAGAATTGTTTAAGATGTTTTCGTAAAATCCCAGTTGTCGCTGATTTAACAGTTAGCGATCTTGGAATACCAATTGATTCTAATGAGATCATTTTGAAAGTATATTCAGATAATGGAAGTGATATCTTGGACAAATCAGGAATCAAAACAAAAGCACTTCCAGATAAGGAAAAAAAGGCTCACTCAGATAAATACAATGAGATAATCGAAAAAGCTAAAAAAAAACGAGCAAAAGATTTAGAGGAATGGGATAAACTTTCACAAGAAGAAAAAATTGCTGAATTACTTAAGTGTACAGCTTGTAACACATGTATAAGAGGGTGTCCAGTTTGTTACTGTGTGGATTGTATTCTAATGAAGAAGAGAAAAGAAAAAACGATAGATGCAGCAACATATCAACTCACAAGAATTGCCCACGATGCTGACAGATGTGTTGAATGTGGCAACTGTGATAATAATTGTCCTCAAAACTTGCCATTATCACTATATTTTCAGTCATTAAATGAAGCTTTTAAGGAAAAGTTCGGCTATGAGGCAGGGATGTCTCTTGAAGATATTCCATTTCGATCTGGAAAAGCAATAGCAGAGATGGAATTAGAAAAAACCTAATTTTACTTTATAATTATTATTTTTAATATTATTTAATATAATACTCTACTTCTAAAGAAAAAAAATATATTATTATCCATCTTATAATATTAAGTTGAACTCCTAAAATTTAGAGTATTATTATGAATCAGGAAAATATACAAAAGGAATTAGAAGAAATTGGTAAAAAGCTTGACAGAATTGGGAAGCTTAACAATAACATACTAACTGCACTCACAATAATAGTTATTATATTAATTATTCTCGTTTTTATGTGTTATTTATATTTCTCAGGTCATTTCCCTCCTATATAGTGATTTCAAAAATAAGCATTTATCTTTTTCACTTTTAAATTCATAAATAGAACAGATAAAACACATTGAAAAAAAAAAGAATGTTTAATTTTATTACCATCTTAATTAAATTGGCTGACCACAATTATCACAAAACTTTGCATCCTCGTCATTTAACGTTCCACAAGCTCGACATTTAATTTTTATAATTTCCTTCTCTTTTATATCTACATCATACTTTATGCCACCTGCGTTTCTAATACCTCTTGTCATCGCTTCACTTCCCTTCCCTATCATTCTTCCATATCCATCTACAGCTCTTTCTGAGGCTGTACCGAGAGCCATTCCTGTTTCTTCATATGCATACTTAGTAATTGATCTTTGATATGCCATACTAAATGATGCTAATGCTATCATTATCCCAACACCGCCCCCAAAAAAGCATCCAACTGAAGCACCTCCAAATATCATGAAATTATTACTTTCAAAATCACCCATTGAATTAAGTGAAGCTATGCTAAAGAAGACCCCAGCAATTATTAAAGATATTCCTATTATCAATGAGAAAACGCCTATAATTTTCAATTTTCGCCTTTTGCGAATGTTAGGATCTGTATCTTGGTCAATTTTCATCAGATTTCACTTATAATATTGTTTTATTATGTTAAGCTATTTTATTAATTTCTCATATTTAAAAGATTCTCTCTTGAGGATATTCCCTTTCGATCTAGAAAAACAATTTTCTAATTGGCATTAGAAAAAATTATATATTTTATCTTATTGCGGTATTAAGTATAGATTGAATCTATTTTTGAAATTCTTTTGGTATTTGAACAGCAAACTTACATAATAATCCTCCTGTAAGAGGTGTTTCAATTGGTTCCACGATCGTTTGCTGATCGAATATTATATCCCAAAATTTCTTAGTATATCCCGCACTACAATTGCAGAAGTGAGAGAAAAGTTCATTAGCAGTACCATTTTTGATTGCGCCTCGAATCCAAGGACAATAACAACTATAAAAGCCTTTCATTCTCTTATCTTTTGCTTGTAAATGTTTCTTTGTCTGATACGGCATTTTAGTTTCAATAATTTTATCTCCTTCTCTTATTCCAGGATTAATTGAGGGCGTATTTTTAATAAATTCTATTACTTCATCATCGATATATTGTGCAAATTCTAGTGTTCCCTCTTTTCGATGTTGTTGAAGTCTTTCAATTAATTCTTGCTTTTTTAGTTTTAAAAATTCATCAATATCATTTAATCTTAAAAAATCTTCTCTATCTTTCTCGAGATCTCCAGGACGACCATGTAAGCATGGTTTTAATAATTCTATTGTTTTTTCTTGACCAATTTTCTCTTCCAACCTTCTTAAAATGACTTTAGTAAATTCTGGTTTTTTTGCGGGGTGGGTTCCTAAAGGAGGAATGCTAATATTGTTAAAAATTTCATCACGTATTTGTTCACCATGTTGTTCTGCAATTCTTTGATATAAATTATCCATTGCATTATAAGATTCTGAGATATCGATTATCTCAATTATATAATCATATTTTTTTGTAAAATTAGCATAGTTGATTAAAGCTCTTAAAAAATCTAATACGATATTACTATTACTTTGGACCAAAATATCTGCATACTTAATAATTTCTCCTGCCGGAACTGAGTCAATATCATTATTCTCTTTTTTTAGATAATTACTAAATTCATTCAATCTAGAAATATAAACTTCCGCTTGTTCTTTATCGACATTATTCTTCGATAGAAATTTTAAGAAATCCTTTTCTTTCAAAACATATCACATTTTTTTATCTAATTAAAAAATTTAAATTTAATAGTTTGATTAAAGAATTTTATCTTTTAAGGTATAATCTTTAATCATTAATTTAACTTGATTAATCCGAATATTCATAATATTTTGATACTATAAATGTTGAAATTCCTAAGAGGAATTAGCATAACCCTAATTTTTTTAAATTTTATTATTTTACTTTATTTAAAGGAATTAGCAATATAATTAAGAGATTTTTAGGTTTTTAACAAGGGGATATTTTGAATTATTCGGGTTATGCAATTCATCCAATCTCGCTAAATAGGGTAAGAATTAAGGATAAATTTTGGACCCCCAAAATAGAAACCAATCATAATGACACAATCCCTCATGTTTTTAAAAAATGTGAGAAGACTGGACGTATCGACAATTTTTCCAGAGCTGCAGGATTATTAAATGATGGAAAAAGACCAATCTTTCCTTTTGATGACTCAGATGTTTTCAAGATTATTGAAGGAGCAGCTTACTCCCTAATTATAAAGCCTGATTCTAAAGTTGAAGATTACCTTGATAATTTAATCGAAAAAATTGCAGCAGCTCAAGAAGATGA
>JBHLPN010000017.1:0-9573 GCA_048939445.1 Promethearchaeota archaeon
TTATTATAAACACCCAAGCAATTAGGGCCAATAAATCTTATTCCATATTCATAAGCAATATCATTGATTTCTTCTGTTAGAGTATTTTTACGTTCTCCTATTAATTCACGGAAACCTCCAGAAATCAAAACTATTCGTTTAACTCCTTTTTCTCCGCATTCTCTGAAAATTTGGGGAACAATTTTAGCTGGAAGAACAATAACTACAAGATCAGGAATTTCTGGAATGTTAGCAATTTTTTTATAAGCTTTAAATCCCATTACTGATTCTAATTTTAGATGTATCGGATAAACGTTTCCATCATAACCAGACTTAATTAAATTCATAATTTGAAGTCCAGCTAAAGAATTACCTTTATTATTAGCTCCATAAATAGCAATGCTCTTTGGGTTTAGAAATTTATGTAAAAAGTGAGTTTCATTCATAAGTATTCCCTTACAACAGTAAATATTTCATAATTTTAAAACATACATATAGAAGATAATCTATAAAAGAAACTATAATATTAGAGATAATTATGCCTAAGATTTTTGAAGGAATAAGAATCCTTGATTGTTCTCAATTTATCTCTGGCCCTTGGACTAGTACTTTTTTCGCAGATCAAGGAGCAGAAGTTATTAAAGTGGAACCTCCTCCTTTTGGTGAAGCATTCCGTCTATTCATTCTTTATGATAAAACTATATTTCCATTATTCTCCATTTTAAATAGAGGAAAGAAATCTATTTCACTCGATTTAAGAAAAGAAGAGGCTAAGGTGATTTTCAAAAAATTAGTGGAAAAATCAGATGTCATTGTGGAGAATTTTGTTAAGGGTACAATGGAAAAATGGGGATTAGGATATAATATTTTAAAAGAAATTAATCCGAGATTGATATACACAAAAATTTCTGGTTACGGAAATGAAGGATTAGAACAATATACTCAAAAAACGGCTTTTGATATAATTATTCAAGCTCAAGCCGGAATTCTCGATGCATTAGGCTTTAAAGAAGGTCCTCCAAGATTACCCATAGCAGATTATACCGCAGGGCATATTGCTGCAATCGGAATAAGTCAAGCACTTTATTACAGAGAGCGAGCTGGAAAGGGCCAATTCATTGATATTTCAATGCATGACATAATGTTTGCTTTAAACGTTAGAGCTCAAGCAAAAGAATTTATTCCAAGAGCTCAACATATCGATATAGCTTCTAAATTTTTACCTATTTATAATCAATACCGTTGTAAAGATGGATTAATTGTGTTAACTACTCTTACAGAAAAACAATGGATTCGTCTTTGCGAGAGTGTGTTAGAAAAACCAGAATTAGTCAAGGACCCTCGTTTCGATAATATTATAAAAAGGTTTGATTATATTGAGATTTTAGATGAATATATTGAAAATTGGAGTAAAAATTTATATAGAGATGAAGCAATTAAAGAACTAGAAGCAGTAAGAATTCCATGCGGTAAAACTTTAAGAGTTGACGAAGTACATAATCATCCCAACCTTCGAGAAAGAGGGATGTTATGCGATCAATTTGATTTCTCCAAATGGGGTGTTCAAAAAGCTACGATCCCTAATCGCTTGATAAATTTTTCGAATACTGTAGGTTCTGTTGAGACTTTGGGACCCGAATTCGGTGCCCATAACGAAGAAATTTATTGCAACTTGCTTAATTACAGTAGGGATGAACTTACGAACTGGAAGAGAAAAAAAATTATATAATAACATTAAGAAAATAAGAAAAAGGAGTATAGATTTTAATATTTATATAAAAATAAAAGTAATTTACTTTAAAAAAAGTGTAGTGAAATGAGTGAAGAAGGAGAAGAAAAAGAAAAAAACTTCATAGAAAATCTGAATGAGCAATTTGCTTCATTTGTCGGGTCAGTGTTTGGCGAATCTGGCAGAGATTTTATTGAAGAGACTTCTGAAAAAATAAAAGAGTTCAGTTCTGACGCAATTGGAAAATTTATGGAATTTAGCGATGATGTTATTGAAAAACTCAATCTGAATGAAAATGAACAAATAATTAAAGCTCGTGATAGCGTAGAAGATCTGTTAAAACAAGCAGGACTCTTAAAAGAGGATGAGGAAGAAGAAGAATTTTAATACGAAGTTTAGTATTTAGAATTTAATTATAAACTATTTCTTTATTTATTTTAATTTTAAAATACAATTTTTATAAGAAGAACTAAAATACTTCAGCATTTTTTAAGAAAGATTTAATTTCTTCTTGAGTCGCATTGAACAATTCTGATATGACCATTAGGGATGTTGATTCGTCCATTCCAAGCCCTCGATAATCCTGCCATAATTTTATCCAAGTTTCTTTTTGATTATATTTATCTGGATGTTCTGCTTGAATGTGAGCCCAGTAAGGGTGTTCTAGCTCAACTCCACAATAAGGGCAGAAGCGAGACTCTTCTTCACTCATAAAATTAATCCCTCAGCTTATCAATCATTATAATTTTTTGAATAATTGTAATAAACCAATATTAGTATAAATAATTTTTAATTTCTTTAATGTTATTAAAATTCCATTTGACGATTTTTTTGCAATGTTTTATTCCCAATTATTCTTTAGTTCCTCTTGAGTTAGTCTCCTTATTTCATCTACAGCCCAGATTACAAAATGATAACATTTTTTAACCCATATTTCATTTTCACGATATTCCTCCAGTGCTTCCGGTTCACTAAAATCAACACCACAAAGTTCTGAACATATGACAGTACCAAATTCCTTTTCAAATTCCACAGCAAATTTTGCTGCTCTCAAACTCGCTGTCAACATCATTTCATTGTTCATTCTTTCATGTCCTCCCATTACAACTCCTATTGCAGCACATCCCCCACAAACTGCGCCACAAGCTCCTTTCCATCCTTTTTTAGATTTATAACCACCAAAACCTGCAGCCAAAGGGATTGCTAGGTTATGAAAAAGGTAATTATCAATTCCCAAAATATCCAAGACACTGGTTAAAGTCAATTCTGCACAATTAATACCTTCTTTTAATTTAGGTAATGAATCTTTTAATTCCTTTAATTTTTCATCAAATCTCATATCGATATTTTGCATCATATTTTAACTTGTTCTTTTTATTAGTATATAAGTATTTAGTCTAAAATTAAATATGAAAATAAATATTAATTTTTTAATAAAAGGTAATTGAAATATTAATTAATTTCTTTGATTCTAAATTGAAGGAACTTTATGAGATAGGCTTTGTATTTCGGGGATTTGTGCTTGTGAATCATATCTTAAAAGATTTGCCAATTCAAAAAGAAAGTGGAATAAATAAGGATCTCAGAGGCGCATTTATTTCTGCTATTAATACATTTGTAGATACTGCTTTTAATAAGAATTCTATTGAATATTTAGAATCAGGAAATATCTTGTTTATTTTTAAAATAGCTGAAATTCAACCAGGAGATAACCGTATTAAGGAACCAATAATTTTATATGGATTAGTTGACAAATCAAAAAAAAAATCTGATAAACTAGTTAGAAAATTTTTTGAAAGGGTAGATCCCATGCTTCAACTGTTTCTCCAAAAGTATAGGAATGCTGATTTTACAGAATTAAACCAGTTTGAACCCTTTCAAGAAGTAATGCAAGAATTTTTCATAAAGAAGACTCAGGAATAACTATTCGACTAAACTCCAACCTTTAGGAGCCGAGCGAGAATATTTAATTTTACCCTGTTCTTTCAATGAATTGATTTCTTTTTCAATATCACTACTCGAGAAACCTTTTTCCGTAATATCATTAATAAATTTAGATTTAGTTCCTACCATCTTTTTTTCTTTTAAATATTCAAAGATAATATCTCTTAGTGAGCCACTAACACTAGGTTTTTCTTGAGAAACAACTTTTTTAGTTTCGCTCCCTAGAACAGCTACAAGTTTTTCTTTTTTTGGTTTAACAGCTTCTTCAATTACTAACGGTTGTACTTTAGGTTTTGGTTGTTCTTCAACCGTTATTTCAGCTTTAACATCTTTAGGGATTTCCTTCTCAAATTCTTCACTAGGTAAGCTCGAAACAGGGTAAACAACTTTTTCATAAAGAACTGATTTCTGGGTTTTTAAAAGCGAGAATTCGTCTAATATTTCATCCTCAGAATACCCTAATTCTGATAAATCTTTCATTAAATCTTTTAAATATCCCTTTTCCTGTAATTTATTGAAAAGATGCTCTCTAATACTCGAGGGAACTTCTTTTATTTTTGCGATTTCCTCAATCAAATCCTCTTTTTTACTAGCTTTTATCTCAGGGATTTTTATTTTTTGAGGGATCTCAAGTGATTCTTTTTGTCCCCATTCAAAATCAGTAACATTATGAATTTTACGGTCATAACCACCAAATACAATATTCTTTTTATTCTGTTCTTTCTCTGTAAGTTCACATACATTTTTAATTGATGTAGATACTCTTGTCTTCCATTTCAATTCAAAATCTTGAGAATTTATCGATGGATTATGAAAAACTTTTAAGAATCCATCTGCACATCCCGCAACAATTTCTTTAGCATTATCACCATCAATATCTTCAATTAATAATGAAAGTGGTCTCCCCCCTTCTGTGTTTATCTCTTTTATAGGTTCACCTTCACTATTAAGGATCTTAATAAATGAATCATCAGTGCTTAGCAAGATTTCATTAAAGCCATCGTTTGTTACATCCCCAACTTTAATATCATTAATTTGGACATTAAAATTTTTCTGCCAAATAATGTCTGGTATGTTATCCTGAATTTGAATTAATTGCACTAAACCATTTTTTGTGCCAACTAATAAGCCATAAATAGCTAAAGCATCCTCTGGTAATTTTAAGAAACCTAATGTGCAAGTTGTAACCCACGAATCATAGTATAATGTGTACTTTGGCTCTTTAGCTTTTAGATCGTCGAAAATTCTGAGAGTTTTATCATCACCTCCAAAAATAAGTTCAATGTTCCCATCACGAGTGAAATCCCCTGCGATACAACAATTTATCCTTTTTGATGCTTTATAACGCATTAATCCCACTAATTTCATCTTTTCTATATTTAATTTTAAAACCATGCAATTTCCATCTCCAGCTCCTACTAATACTTCATCACATCCATCTCCATCAAGGTCTATAGAATAACTACATCTACACCATCCATCAAAGGTTCTATCATCAATTATATTCAGCTTTTCATCCATCAAATAAAGTGTTTTATCGTGTCCACCAAAAACTAAAAAGTTTTTGTCATTGCATTTCAGAACTGAACAAGTTAAAACTGCATCTGGACATTCAAACATCCAATTCAACTGATAACGTTTTCTTAACATGGTTTCTCAAGAATTATTATAATTATAGTATTAAATAGTAGTAACTAAGTTAAGTTTCATTATTTATTCATTTAATACTTACCCATACGTTTATTAAACTATTAGTGTAAATATAAAAAATAAAAAAAATAAAAAATGCTTTTTTAATATTAAAGTGCTAACTGGGCATCAGATGGGCTGTATTTACCTGTACCCGTTATTTCATAAGTAATTTCTAATCTATCTCCTACTTCCAAAAGTTCAATATCCCACTTTAATGTATCCTGCCCAACTTCATCAGTGATTTCTGGAGTCAGAGAATAGTCACCATACTCAAATGAATCTGGAACCTTATCAAGTAAGATTAGGTTATGTAAATTTGATTCACCGATGTTTTCAAGCGTTAATATTATTCTGTAATTGCCTAAATCTCCCACAGGAACAACTTCCTTTCCAATTCTGAATTTCCTTCTGATATGCATTGCCTCAATTACAGGAACTTCCGGTTTGAATTCCAATTCTTGACTTGCTGGAAAAGTATTTGCCAGATAAATTATTTCAGATTCAAAAGTAGATTCACGTGCAGGATTTACACAATGAATAGGATATTCAAACTCTAAAGTTGAGTCTGGCTTAAACATTCCAGTACTACTGTTTTTTAAATCTTTGAGATCAATTCTAAATGCCTTATCCTCAAAGCTCACAGCTCCTGTTGATACTTCAACTTCTTCTCCATCCCATTCTAATTTGATTTCATCTGCTTCTGGTGGTTGATATTCATCAGAGAAGTATTGTTGAATAACGATAACTTCATCTAATGGTGCAGAACCATTATTAACCATTTTAAGTTTAGCGATAACATCTTTAGTTCGGTAAGTTGGAACTTCAGTTAAGTCATAGGACATTACTCCAGTGATACTTCCAATTTCTAAGATAACATCTGATAAAGCCATCGATCCATTTACTATCGTTTGAAAATCAGGCATTACTCTAAATTCTAATTTCTTTCTAAAGGTTGGGTATTCTTCACTTTCATATTCCCATTTTATCGAATGCCATTGCGCACCACTAGGTAGCATTGGTATATCATTTGGATCAATATCTACAAATTTTTTTGTTTCATCTTCTGGAGAATATACATCTGCATTGAAGAGTTGAATGATAAACTCTGAGGAATTATCAAATACTAGTTTACAGTCAAAAATGCCAGGTTCCTCATCTCTCTCAACTGTATCTACATAGAATTTGTTTCTTGTATATGCGTCAAATTTCTCTATAGCTAATCCTTCAGCATAAGAAGATGCACCTTCATAAGTAACTTCTATTGGACCTGTGTTTCGTTTTATAATATCTGTTACCATAATATTGCATGTAAATTTACACATTATGGTATATTCAGGTGGTAATTTATCAATTGTCCAAATTATTTGATTTCCTTGAATTTCAGCTCTTCCTTCGGTAGTATCCGTGATTACTGGATTTGTAAAGTCATCAGGGATACTTTTCACAACTCTAATATTTGAAACTGGTTTATCAAACAGACTTCTAATTGCTATAGCAAAAGTAACAACATTATCTCTATCTATAGAAATACCGAAAGATTCTAAGCCAGCTTCAACATAAGTTCCACCATCTCCCCATGTTTCTCCTTCTTCATCCTCCTCTTCCTCTTCTTCTTCCTCCTCTTCTTCTTCCTCTTCTTCTACCTCAGATGGTGGTTTAGAAGAGACTCCACTTTTTTTACCTTTTGTTTTTAATAATTCTTTTTCAATATCATTGATATTTAATACATCATCAGCATTAGGAAGAGTACTTATAAATTCTTTAACAAGTAATAAATTTGATATATCCTTTGTTATTTTAAACTTTCTTGAGTCAACATTATTTGGTGATTCAGTATCTAATTCTCTTATTGAAATTTTCTTAGATTTTAAATCAGTACTTCCTATATTTTCAAGTGTAACATCAATATCCCATAATCTATCAACTGTACTAGGATTTTCAATGTTCAATTTTCCACTATGGGAAAATGATTCGATATTGGCATCATGATCTTGCTCTACCTCCACTTCTTCAATTATTTTAACTAATGCTAGTAAACCTTCTCTATTACGATCCTTCAAAACGATGCTACCTTCTAATTTTCCAGTATCTTCATCATAAGTTTCAATAACAGGCGTAGCAGTGTCTCTATCAATTAGTTCAACACGTCCCGTGTCCATATCTTTTCTTTTTAGTGCCTCAGCAACGATTTCTTCTTCTGCTTCTGCTGTATCCCAGCCCATTCGCCCTGTTGGTCTTGTTTCTCTTTTTTTCTTATCCTTTCTTGCCATAGTTTTACACCAAGAATATAATTTGTATTAAATTGAAAATTAATTATCAATTAATAAAAATTAATCGATAATCTAAATTCATCGACAAACTTTAAAAAATTTATCAATGTAAGGTAAGAGAGTTATGAGTAACGGGCATAAAGATATTTTTTACTTTATTAGTGTCTATTATCAAATTCTTTTGGTACAAAATTAAAAAAACTAGGGATTTTAAATTTATGACCACACATTGGACACACGATCTTACCATCTACGATTTTTGCATCCGAATATTTAAAGCTAAAACCACAAACAGGACAAACGATTATTTCACTCATTATATCTACTCTTATTAAATATTATCTTAAAAATTTATTTTGAGACTAAAATTAAAACCATATCATTTACATTACATCCAGTTGGACCTGTAATTATTTCAGTTCCTAACTCTTTGAAAAAATTATTAGAATCATTATTGTCCAAGAACTTCTCCGCATCAAGATTTTTTAAAATAAATTGTTCTAACACGGAATTATCAACCAATGCTCCCATTGCCTTACTATTACCTTCAATACCATCAAGATTAGCACCAATAATTAAAAAATTGTAGTCAAACTTTTTATCTTTCACACTATTCAGGTAGCTTAGTAACATCTCTTGATTTCTTCCACCAATACCATTTCCTTTAATAGTAACAGTTAATTCACCAGTCCCAATTAAAGCTAATTTTTCCTTCTTATTTTGGTTTATATTAGTTTCTACATGTTGTGAGATTATTTTATAAATAGAGTTTCCAAATTCTCTGGCTTCCCCAATTATATTATTAGAAAAGTATATAACTTCAAAACTCTTACTTTTTAGGAAAGATATGAGTTCTCGAGCAGTATTACGCACACTTCCAATTAAATAATTATGAACTTTAGCAAAACATAAATCATTAGGTTTTGGGGTTTCTAGGCTCTTATCTGATAATCCTTTTTCTAGATATTCTTTTATTGAACCAGGAATTTTTCCCAAAAGATCATATTTTTTTAAAATTATAATGGCATCCTTAAACGTGGTATTATCAGGTACAGTTGGTCCAGAAGCGATAGAATCCAATTTATCTCCAACAACATCTGAAATAATCAAACAAATTAAGGTGGTTCCACTAGAATAATACAATTTTTTTGCTAGATTTCCTCCTTTAAAATCTGACAAATGTTTTCTTATAGTATTTATCTCATGGATTGATGCTCCAGAGGAGAGGAGTAAAGAATTAACTTGCTGTAAATCTTTAATTTTTATGTCAGGTTTTGGCAAGGCAAGTAAAGCAGAGCCACCTCCAGAAATTAAACATAAAATAAGATCATTTTCATTTGATTTTTCTATCATGTCCATCATAGACTTTGTTCCTTTCAATCCATTTTCATTCGGAATAGGATGTGAAGCAAAATTAACAGAGATTTTGCTCTCTTTAAACATTTTTAAGTTTTCAAGAGCCTCTGGTATATTAATAATACCTTCATAATCGATATTTTTTATATTTAAAAGCATTTTCTCAAGTGTCAAAGCCATTTCAGCAGTGGCCTTGCCACCACCAATAATATAGACTTTCTTGAATTTTTGTAGATGATATTCATCGTTTTCTATAATTAGCTTACTTTTTTGAAGATTGACTGATTTTTCTATTATGTTTTTAGGCTTTACTACGAAAATTGATTTTTCAAGAGCTTGAAGTCCGACTTCTCTTAGTATTAATTGATTTTTATGAATATCATTTGAAAGAAGTTGAGAAATATTCTTGATAAACAATAATAACACTCCATTTTAGCGCTGAATATACTTTAACTTAAAGGAACTTAGTTTTCCATCATTTATAATTATCTCTCTATATCCACCGGCAGTTTCAATATCCCGATAGCTCCCTAGTCCTAAAGCAGGAGTTTGAACCACAAAAGGTCCATTTTGATTTATAGTTTTGGCAGTAAAGTAGATCTC
>JBHLPN010000017.1:9673-23581 GCA_048939445.1 Promethearchaeota archaeon
CTCCCTAGTCCTAAAGCAGGAGTTTGAACCACAAAAGGTCCATTTTGATTTATAGTTTTGGCAGTAAAGTAGATCTCAGAATAATTATCATAAAAAATAGCTGCTGGATTTTCGATTTTTTTCAATTTAAATGGGGGTGCATCATATACACTCGATTTTTCTGTCCCTGGATCGTCTAATCTGAATTCACGGTTAGTATGAGTATGTCCAGATAAAGTCAGTACTGCGTAGTTTTTACAAAATTCAACAAGCTTTTCCCAATTTGATGAAATACAGCCATACTTAACATTAAATATTCCATCGATACGTGCTTTTGATAAAGCTTTTCCTGACTTCTTAATTAACGATTCTTTAAATTCACTGATCTTTATTCTTTTAAACCGACTCCCTTTTTTTTCAAATAAATTAATACTATATTTAGTACCTCCTGTATTTAATGGTGGACCATGTAGAAACAGAAATACATTTGTTCCTTCAGTAATTTGTTCATTTATTAGATTTTCTAAATATTTTATTTGTTTATAGCTAATACCTGTAACAGATGGATGGCCTGTTAATAAATCTCTAATATTTTTGAAAGAATCAGATCCAGAATTTAAAATTATAAACAAGTTGTTCCCTAGCTTAATAGAAAAGTCAGTTGAGGCATTAATTTCTGAAAGATACCCCTTTAAAGCTAATGAGGTTTTTGTTATGGCAGTAATCGGTGAAGCAGAAAATAATTGATTTAATGCAACTGCTTCAGAAGCGTTCAAGCCAATCTTTTTATACATTTCTCCCCAAGTTAAGTCATAAGGAAATGGACGATAATCGTGATTCCCTAAGGTTGTAAATATTGGACAATTTAATTCTTCTCCTCGTATAAGTCCTTTATATTTTTCGGTTAGAGGGATATTGAGGATGATATTTTTAAAAATCTGCCAATTACTATCTTCATATCTAAATTCATTTATTTTTCCTAATTTTCTTGACATTTTGCTTAAAATTGTATAGTCAACAAGATCTCCCGTTAAAACAATAAAATCTAGTTCATTTCTTAGCACTGCCCTGTTCATTAATTTTATAAACTTTCGAAATTGATTATTCGAATTAATCAAACGTCTTCTCAATGGAATTTTTATATCAGATAAAATAGCTTCTTGTGTTTTCTTCTTAATTTTCAATTTTTTTTTAACTGTCTCAAAAAAACCTTCGACGCTCTCCTTAATAGAAGATTCAGTCCATTTTTTAATGATTTCATAAAGTCTATCATTCCTTTCTGCTAAGTGTAAATCTGTAGCATGAACAAATGTAAAATTTTTCCAGTTTTGTTTGGAAATCACTAATGAATGATAATTTATACTATTATTGGGACAATGAATATCAAACATTACAAAATTCCGCTCTTTCAGAAATTTAATAACTTCTTTACTTATATTAAATTCTATTTGTACTTTATAGAATCTATTTAATTTTCCATATACCTGATTCTTTATTAGAATTTCTTGAGGCCTTAAATCATTTATATAAGATAAATCGTGAATATGAGATATAGAAGTTTTCTCAACGTTTACTATTTTGGGAGAAATTGGCTCACCCCTATGGAGCCGAGATTTCAATTTTTTTAAAAGTTCTAGACTAAGTTCTCCCTCTACTAAAGGTTTAAATTTTGCCTCATATATTTTTTTTCTTTTTTTTCTCGCTCTTTTTTCCCTCCATTTTGAGAACAATCCTTTAGGTTTTTTAAAGAAAACTAATTTATAAGACCATTTATAGTCAAATAGAGGAACTAAAGATATTTGATTTTTAATGGAATTACTAAATATCTCTGTATCGGATTCAGTACTAATAAAAAGCAATTGATTATGAAAACCTTTCTTTTTTAATTTAGGACCTATTTTTAAAATTGAAGGGCGACCCAAATTTGGACTAATTAGAATTGATGGTGTTTTTTTTTCTACTTCTTTTACACTCAATTTTAAATAAGGACTCCGATACTGAAGCTAATTATAACATATATTTCAAGTTTTTATATATTACTTACTAAATAATCGCAATTTAAAAATATAATTAAGTCTCTACCTAATAATTATTACTTTAAACTAAATTATCTGATGATATTTTCTTAAATCTGCTTATTTTCGTATTCAATCCTCAGAAGAACTAGAATACCTTAATCATATTTAAAGTCTATTTAATGCGTTAAGTCATTACTCAGGTATACTAGGTGTACTAGAAATGTTGACAAATATAACATTATCACCACGTACTACAATACTTCCGAGGTTTTCGTGTTCCTCCCGAATATTGCCCTCTTCATCTTGAAATTCGAAAATTTGACTTGTTCCTTCAAGATATAGATTTAAATGTTCATCAAAGCCCCGAAGAACTCCTCTAAATAAACGATTACGCTTTACTTTAATGAGAATTATTTCATTAATGGATGATTTTAAATAGTCAATAGGCCTATTAGATCGTCTCTCCATCTTTTAAAAACTCGAAAAAAACAATTATTCATAAAAAATATTTATAATTACAAATAAATACATAGCAATTAAAACCTTTTGTTTATTTTTATAGTTCTTTAGATAAATACTCTCATAAAAACCACTGATAAAACAGTCTAAAGAAGAACAAAGGAATATAGATTCTGAAATATGATATGTTCATTTAACTTTTTATTTTATTATGTGTTTATATCATTATAGAGAACTTGATTGATATTAGGCCCGTGGCCCAGTCTGGATAAGGCGGCAGCCTCCTAAGCTGAAGATCATCGCATTTATAATTCGATGAGCAGATATCGGGGGTTCAAATCCCCTCGGGCCTGCCATTTTTAATTTTTCAAACTTTATAAGTCATTAATTTTTTTTCAAATTAATGAAAGAAAACCACGTTACAAATTTATCTTATTTGAAAGTGCCATTTAGACCCAGATTTCCTAAATTCCTATGGAAGTTTGGTAAAATTATAATTAAATATGGATCGCACCCTTTAGTTAAGATCTTAGGAATTTTATTAGGTTTAGGGTATGGAAAAAATGGAGTGAAAAGATATCCAGAAACTTTTATCGAATCGAAGGATGGGGTAAAATTGGCTACTGATATCTACGTACCAAAGAAAGTATTTAAGGAAAAGAGCAAATGTCCAACTATATTAGTAAGATTACCATATTGGAAAGAGATTTTCAGCTTTCTAGGTTATGGCTATGCTTCTTATGGATTTGTCACAATAATACAGGATATTAGAGGAACAGGTCACTCAAGCGGTTTTAATTTCTATTTATTTACAGAAAGAGAGGATGGATTAAAGACTTTAAAATGGATATCTAAACAATATTGGTATGATGGGAAAATAGGAATGACAGGAGCTAGTTATTTTGGCATCACTCAACTTGCATTATCATGGGACAATGAATATCTAACTTGTATCTCTCCTGCTATTACATCAACCTTGAATTTATGGAAAAACAATGGTGGTTTACAAATTCATGCTTTAACAACTTCTATATATAGAATAATGGTGAATATTGCATCACATCGAGAGATTCCACAAGTTCAGACATTAACTGAGTTGATGTATGAAAGGTTTTTAAATCCAAAATATGCTTTATTTAATGATCCAATTAATAAGAAAAGTCGTATCAAATTATCTCAGTTAAAAGGTAAATCAATTAAAGAAATACAAGATCTTTTGGTAAATTATTACAATGTGAAGAATTTTGATCCCTCTAGGCGTAGTTATAATGTCTATTTTAAATTTTTAAATGATTTCTTAATTACAAGAGGTCTAGATAAGGATACTTATAAAATGTCTGGATTCTTAGAAATGGATGCTAGTAAATTATCACAACCTGTTTTTATGCTTGCTGGTTGGCAGGACATGTTCTTAGAAAAGCAATTGGAAGATTTTCTAGAAATCAAAGAAAAAGCAACTGGAGACGCTAGAAAATATTCAAAAATGCTTATAGGATCATGGGCTCATGCTGCTATTGGGCATCCAGAAAGCAGAATTCGTAATGGGGGAATGCTAAAATTTTTCAAAGGATTCTTTAATCTTAATTGGAATCGTTATTGGCTAATGAATGATAAAACTCCTTTTACTAATATAAATAAACCATCTATTAAATATTGGACTATGGGAAAAAATAATTGGAGATATACGGAAAAATGGCCACCAGAAAAAATAAAATATAAAAACCTATACCTCCATTCAGAAGGACAAGCAAATACTATCAAAGGAGATGGCAGCTTAAGTTTTAAGGAACCTGGTAATGAACTAGAGGATAATTTTATTTTTGACCCAATAAACCCTGTAATTACGAAAGGAGGAAGAAATCTACTTATTTTAAAAGGAGCTCATAATCAGAAAGATGCTGAAAAAAGAAATGATGTTTTAATCTACTCTACTAAACGTTTGAAGGAAGGATTAGAAATAACTGGTCGTGTAAAGATGATCCTATACGCGTCCTCTTCAGCGATAGATACAGATTTCATGGTCAAATTAGTTGATGTTTTTCCTAGAGGAAAAGCTCTAAATATTTTGGATGCTGGAATTCGAGCTCGGTTCAGAAATGGGGATGACAAGCCTTCTTTCATTGAGCCAGGAAAAGTTTATCAATATGAAATTGACCTAGGAAATATTTCAAATTATTTTAGGAAAAATCATAAAATTCGAATTGAAATAACATCAAGCAATTTTCCTAGATTTGATATTAACTCTAATTTAGGAGGAGAGGGTAAGCAAAGAGACTATGTAGTAGCTGAACAGAAAATTTACCACTCACACGACTTTCCAAGCCATCTTTTAATTCCTGTTTTCAAATAAAGGAAGAAAGAATAAATGGTATTAAATTATCTTTTCATAATAAAGCTTTAACCTATTTCCAAATTTCTTAATGATTTCTTCTAAAGACAACTCCAATTCAAAATCTCCTATCATCTTTCCCTCTTTATTACTTAGATATGTGTCTTTTTGTTTTAATTTTAATTCTCTTAATAGTGAACCGTATATCTCATTAAATTTCTTTTTTAAATTGGTAGAAGATAATGAAACTTTTATTATATCGCCACTCTGAATTATCTTAACAGATAGAAAATTATCAAGATTGTTTTTTTTATCATTCATATCACTCTAAAAAGTAATAAAAATAGATTCTTATTAAAAATATTATTTTCAAAATTTGGTTAACTGAAAAAATGGACTAGATTATTGAGCTTAAAAAGAAGCTATTATAGCGTTATTTCAGTAAGTACATAACGAGCCGTTTAATAATTCTGAAATACTATTATTACTCGCCTAAAAAAAATGAGGTGAAAAATTTGCCAAAAAGAATATTAAGAGTAAATATGACAAACTTGGTGGCTAAATTTGAAGATCTACCTGGAGATTATGCTGCTTTAGGTGGACGTGGTATGACTTCAACAATAGTAAATAAAGAAGTACCACCAACTTGTAATCCATTAGGACTTCATAATAAATTAGTGCTTGCACCAGGTATAGTTACAGGTACTGTTGCACCCTCAAGTGGAAGGTTGTCTGTTGGAGGGAAGTCTCCCTTGACAGGAGGTATAAAGGAAGCTAATGCAGGGACCCCTTTTGCTCAGATGTTAGCAAGGATGCGTATAGGAGCCATAATAGTAGAGGGTAAACATGCAGGAGATAATTATTATCTTCTAAAAGTAACGATGAATGGTGGTGAATTTATAAATGCTAATAAATGGTCCGGAAAAGGTCTCTATGGAGTTTACAAAGATCTCTTTAAACAATTTGGTGATAAAGTAGGGATATGTGGTGTTGGAATAGCTGCTGAACTTCTTGGTGCAATGTCAGGAGTTTGTTTTAATGATCCCGAAGGATTACCTAGCAGGTATGCTGGAAGAGGTGGACTAGGGGCTGTTATGGCATCAAAAGGTCTAAAATTTATTGTAGTCGATGAAACAGGTGCTCCAGGAGTGGAAATTGCAAACCAAGAAGTATTTACAGCAGGTATCAAAAAATTAAGAGATGCTTTGACATCTCATGATGTTACAAAACCAGGGGGGGCTCTCAATTCATATGGAACATCAGTGTTAGTAAATATCATAAATGAAGCAGGAGGTTTACCTCAAAGAAACTTTTCTTCAGGTCAAGATGAAAGAGCTGAAAAAATATCTGGCGAAGCAAAAGCAGAGATCATAAAAAACAGAGGTGGTGAACGCCCCCACTATTGTAACCCTGGGTGTATTATTCAGTGTTCAGAAATCTGGGTTAAACCAGGTGGAAAAGATCCAGTTGGAGTCCTTGAATACGAAAGTGTTTGGGCACTTGGAGCAAATTGTGGGATCTATAATTTAGATGATGTTGGTGAGTTAAATCGTGCTTGTAACGATCTTGGATGTGATACTATAGAGGCAGGAGACACTTTAGCAGTTGCAATGGAAGGGGGATTAGCTAATTTTGGAGATGGTAAAGGAGCTTTAAAACTTATGGAGGAGATTCGTAAAAAAACACCAACAGGAAGAATATTATCTCAAGGTACTGAAATTACTGGTAAAGTTTTAGGTGTGACAAGGATACCAACCTGTAAGGGCCAAGGATTCCCTGCATATGATCCAAGAGCAATTAAAGGAATAGGCGTAACATATGCAACGACTCCTATGGGTGCTGATCATACAGCTGGTTATGCGATTGCTCCAGAAATTTTAGGAGTAGGAGGCACATTAGATCCACTGGATCCAAAAAAAGCAGAAGTATCAAGAACTTTACAATTAGCTACTGCAGCTGTTGATGCTACTGGATACTGCCTTTTCATTGCATTTGCGGTACTTGACATTCCTGAAGGATTAGAAGGAGTTGTTGAGTCGTTAAATGGTGTATTAGGTGCTAATCTAACTGTTGATGATGTTGGGCCAATTGGAAAGTCAATTATCGACATAGAACTTGAATTTAACAAAAATGCAGGATTTACACCATTTCATGATAGACTTCCAGAGTTTATTACTGAAGAAAAGCTACCACCGCATAATACGGTATTTGATGTTCCAGAAGAAGATTTAGATAGTGTATTTTAGTTATGTAAATCGAATAATTATGTCAATTGAATTAAAACTATTCGGAGATTTAAGAAAAAAAGCAGATCCAAAAATAACAGGAACTTTACCACTACGAATAAAGATTAATGATTCAGAAATAACGTGGGTAGCAGACATTCTTAGAAAGTATATGATTGAAGATGATGAAGTCAGCCATATTTTTGTAAATGGAATATATGCAGGCCTAAAGAAAAAGGTTAAAAACGGAGATAAGGTTTCATTATTTCCTCGTAATATGGGGTTATTATATAAATGGTATTTTAAGCGAGAAGAAGATGAATAACAATACGATTTCGGTTACTGTGAAGTTTTTTGCTACATTAAGACAATATGGTCCTACAAAAGCAGTATTAACAATTCCAGAATATAGTGAAATTAAATTACTTTTTGATAAATATAATATTCCTAAGGATGAGAGAAGAGCAATAATTTTGGTTAATGGTCGTCCACATAAAGATCTCAAAACTGTTCTAAAAGATGGAGATTTAATTTCAATTTTCCCTCCAATAGGTGGTGGGTAAGTACTCTTAAAAATCTAATTTTCTTTTTTTTATATTTAAATAATTCTATGTGTTTGTTTTTGATAAAAGAACGTTCAATTCTAATTTTTATAGACTTTTTAAATAATTATTTTTACCATTATTCTAGACAGTGAAAATTGCTTATTTATGAGATTAAGTCTTTTAGAATTTATAGAAATTTTCTATATTGTAAGAAAATCAAGAAGATTTCTAGAGATTAGGTGAAATATATGACATCTATTGAAAGATTAAATGAATTAGAATTGATTTACCGTAATTTACTTGAGACAATTGATGTAGGATTTTACCAAGTAACATTAGATGGTTACATGTTAAGTCATAATCGAGCTCATAATATTATTTTGGGATATGAACCATCAGAAAGCTTAGAATCTATTGATGTTAGACGCTTCTGGCAAAATCCTGAAGATCGGATAATATATGTAGAACATATATTAAAAAAGGGTTATACTAAAAATTATCTTTGCCATGCTTTGAAAAAGGATGGCGAAAAAATTGTTGTAGAATTAAATTCACATTTAATCAAGGATGAGAATGGAAACCCAATTAGAATAGATGGAACATTTATAGATGTTACAGAAAAATTCAATTTGGAAAAACAATTAAGAGAATCCGAAGAGAAATATCGATTAATTTCTGAGAACAATAATGATTTAATTGGTATCCTTGATAAAAGTTTTAAGTATGAATATATTAATGAAAAATCTTTTCTAAGAACTTTGGGCTATAGTTGTAATGACCTAATCGGAAATTCTGCTTTGAATTATGTGCATCCAAAAGATCTTAAATATGCTGCTGAACGGTTATCAGAGGGTTTTAAAAGTGGTGAAGGATCAGGAGAAGTAAGATTTAAACATAAAAATGGTAGCTGGGTATGGCTTGAGGCAAAGGGAAAGACATATTTAGACAAAGATGGAGAATTAAAGGCCATTGTTATTTCAAGAGATATCACTGAACGGAAATTAGCTGATGAAGAACTAAAAAAATCGGAAAAAAAATATAGAGAAGCTTATGATATTGCGAATTTCTATAAGGACTTATTTGCTCATGACATAAATAATATCCTCCATATTATTAGTTCTTCAATTGATCTTATTTCTTACCATTTGGGAGATTCTGATAAATCTAAAATTATAGAAGATATTGGTAATATCATTAAAAGGCAATTAGGAAGAGGAGCTAAATTAGTTAACAATGTGCATACTCTTTCTAAACTTCAAGAAGAGGAACTACATACTGGTCCAACTGAAATTTCTAGTTTGATGAATAATTCAATCCATTTTGTTAAAAAAGCGTATAATGACAGAATAATTAAAATAGATTTTAATTATACTGAAGATCATTTAATTGTGAATGCAAACGAGCTTCTACAAGATGTTTTTGAGAATGTTTTAATTAATAGCATTAAGTATAATGAAAATCATGAGGTTGTAATAAATATTAGAGTATCAAAAAAACTGATAGATGATAAAAAATATTGTAAAATTGAATTTATTGATAATGGTATTGGTGTACCAGACGATAGAAAGCAAATTATCTTCAAGCGTGGTAATAGAGAATTAAAAGGTGCTAAGGGAATGGGTTTAGGGCTTTCTTTAGTCAAAAAAATTCTTAAAACTTTTATGGGGAAAATTTGGGTTGAAGACAAAATAAAAGGGGATTATTCTAAAGGAAGTAATTTCATAATGTTATTGCCAGAATTAAACACTATAAATTAAATTATAAAAAATTTAAGAGTTATAAGAGATCTATCCTTTTTCTTTTCTTTTCATCCAATCTTCCTTTAATAATCCATATGTTTTAACTCCAAGATGTTTGCCGTCAAGATAAAACTCATCTTCTCGTATTCCTTCATATTTAAAACCCATTTTTTCTGCAACGCTCCATGAACCAATATTTTCTACACAAACTCCCCCATGTAATTTATTTAGGTTTAATTCATTGAAAGCATATTCGATTAATAATTCTGTAGCCTCAGTGGCAATTTTTTGCCCCCAATATGCAGGTTCTCCAATTCTAATAAATGCATTTGCCCAACCATTAATCCAATCTATCCAACCTAGACCAACATGTCCAATAGATTTTTTATCTTTTTTATGCCAGATTTCAAATGCTATAAAAGGTTTTACTCTTCCCTCAGAAGGTTCAAACCACCTTTTAATATCTTCGACTCTAGTAGGTGTAATATCCCTAGCATATTTACGAACTTTTGGATCATTCAGCCATTTTATATATAAGTCAACATTTTCAGAATTTTGAGGAATAAAACATATATATTCCCCTTCAATAAAGACAGGAACATCTTCCTCTTCTTTTTCTTCCATAATTATTATCAAATTTTAATTTTTTTAGATTTTCTTTAATTATGTAATTTATTTTTTTGAATTTAACCAATCATCCTTTAACAGACGATAAGTTTTTTCATCCACATATTTTCCATCAACATACATCTCATGTTTTTGTATTCCTTCAATTACAAATCCAATTTTTTCAGCTACACTCCATGAACCAATATTTTCTACAGCTGCTCCACCCTGCAATTTATTAAGATTTAATTCATTGAATGCATATTCAACAAGCATTTTTGTAGCTTCCGTAGCAATATTTTTTCCCCAGTAGGCTGGTTCCCCAATTAAGATCCCTACATTTGCCCAACCATTAACCCAATTTATTAAACTTAATTCTGCTGTGCCAATTGGTTTCTTATCTTTTTTATGCCAAATTACAAAACCTATAAAATCAGGCATCCCCCTCTCGCTTGGTTCAAACCATTTCTTAGCGTCATCAACTCTAGCAGGTACAATTTCTCGAGCATATTTCCGAACTTTCGGATCATTTATCCATTTTACATATAAATTGATATATTCAGAATTATGGGGTAAGAAACATATAGATTCTCCTTCAATAAAAACCGGAACTTCTTTCCCTTCTTTTTCATTCATATTATTTATTAGTACTAGAAAATTTTGGTCATTTTATGATTTCAATTAATCTATTTTTTGGATTTTCGCCAGTCTTCCTTCGAGATATAATATGTCTTAACATCACGGTATTTTCCTCCAACATACATCTCATGTTTTCGTATTCCTTCAAATTTAAAGCCAATTTTTTCAGCAACACTCCATGAACCAATATTTTCTACAGCTGCTCCACCGTGCAATTTATTAAGATTTAATTCATTGAATGCATAATCAATAAGCATTTCTGTAGCTTCCGTAGCTATATTCTTACCCCAATAATCAGGTTCTCCAATCCAAAGAAAGGCATTTGCCCAACCATTAACCCAATCTATCCATACTAATCCCACCTGGCCTATTGGTTTTTTATCCTCATTATGCCAAAGTTCAAAGACAACAAATTGTTGAACCCTTCCTTCCTGAGGTTCAAACCATCTCTTAAAATCTTCAGCTCGTCTGGGTGTTTCCCATCTCGCAAATATACGAACTTTCGGATCATTCATCCATTTTACATATAGATCGATATGCTCTGAATTTTGAGGTGTAAAACTAACAAGCGTTCCCTTAATAAAAACAGGTGCTTTTTTTTCTTTTTTTTCTTCCATAAGAAATCAAATTTCATATTATTAGATTTAATATTTACTATTAATCCTTTTTTTTGGAATTTAACCAATCTCTCTTAAAAATTGCGAACTTTACAATATCTACATATTCTCCATCAACATAAATTTCTTCTTTTAATGTTGCTTCATATTGAAAACCAATTTTCTCTGCAGTCCGTAATGATCGTTTATTTGGCGTATATATTCCTGCATAAATCTTATGAAAATTTAATTCTTCAAATCCATAATCTACTAATAATTTACCTACTTCCTGCCCAATATCTTGTCCCCAATAGTCAGGTTCACCAATTACCGTAAAAAGATTCGCTTTACGATTGAGCCAATTAATTTCACCCAAGCCTGCCGTACCAATTGGCTTTTCATCTTTTCGGTGCCAGATTTCGAAAACAACTTCTTTTTTAACTCTTTCTTTCTCTGGTTCAGACCACTTTTTTACTTCATCTATGCTCCATGGAATTGTGTTTCTAGAATATTTAC
Source organism: Promethearchaeota archaeon (assembly GCA_048939445.1). Classification (GTDB taxonomy): domain Archaea; phylum Asgardarchaeota; class Lokiarchaeia; order Sigyniarchaeales; family SOKP01; genus Loki-b32. The sequence goes on from JBHLPN010000017.1 coordinate 21,325, forward strand.
GTACATCAGGATCATTGATCCATTTAGTATATAAATCTGCGTGTTCTAAGTTTAGGGGACACAAATTTATTATTTTTCCCTCTAAAAATGGAGTAGCTCGTTCCTTGCTTTTTTCAGTCATTATAACTTCAGTACTTTTTATTTCATAAATAATAATATATTAAAATATACAATAAAAATTCAGTTTAATTTTCTTTTTATCCAGTCTTCTTTCAATAAACGGTATGTTTTAACATCAACATATTTTCCATCCACAAAGAGATCATCCTTATGTATTCCTTCAAATGTAAAACCTGTTTTTTCTGCTACAGTCCATGACCCAATATTATCAACAATAGCTGCACCATGCAATTTATGCAGGTTTAATTCATTAAAAGCATATTCAACAATTAATTCTGTAGCTTCAGTGGCAATATTCTTATTCCAATAATCAGGTTCACCGATTGTCATACCTACATTAGCCCATCCATTAACCCAATCTATATCTGTTAACATTGTATTCCCAATTGGTTTATTATCTTTTTTATGCCAAATTTCGAAGACTATAAAATTACGAACTCTTCCTTCTTGAGGTTCAAACCATCTTTTAGCATCATCAACACCTAATGGTATAACATTTCGAGAATATTTACGAACTTTTGGATCATTTATCCATTTCACATACAAATTGACGTGTTCCGAGCTCTGAGGTAATAAGAAGACATTTTCTCCTTCAATAAACACTGGAACAATTTTTTCTTCCATAGATATTCACACTCTAATAAAGTGTATTTTATTTATTTTTCAATTTTCTAGATTTTATCCAATCTTCCTTAAGTAACCGAAATATCTTAGCATCGATATATTTTCCATCAATATACATTTCATGCTTCCTTATCCCTTCAAATTCAAATCCAATTTTTCCCGCTACTGTCCAAGAACCAATATTATCCACAGCAACCCCTCCTTGTATTTTATTAAGATTTAGTTCGTTAAAAGCATATTCGATGAGCAAATCAGTAGCTTCTGTCCCAATGTCTTTATTCCAGTAATCTGGCTCTCCAATTTGAAGAAATGCATTTGCCCATCCATTTACCCAATCTATGTGATTTAATCCTATATTACCGATTGGTTTCTTATCATTTTTATGCCAAACATCTAATGATATGTGTTCACTTAATCCTTCGCTTCTAGTTTCAAATCTTTTCTTTTGGTCATCAAGAGTTCTTGGCACTACATTTCTGGCATATTTTCGAACTTTAGGGTCATTTTTCCATTTTATGTACAAATTTACATACTTGGAATTACGAGGACACAAATCAATTCTTGTACCTTTAATAAATGGAAAATTTTCTGCTTCATTTATTCCTTTTGATATCTCTTTCTTTTCTTTATTGTTCAAGATTTCAACCTCTAAAATCGAGATGGATATTAAGAAACATATCTATTAAGATTTCATCCAATCATCCTTAAAGATGGCATATTCAAGAACATCTATATGCTCACCATCAATATAAACTTCTTTTTTGAGCGTTATTTCATGCTTAAAACCTATTTTCTCTGCTACTCGTAATGAGCTTTTATTTGGTGCAAACATACGAGCAGTAATTTTATGTAAATTTAGTTCTTTGTAAGCATAATCAATTACTAACTTCCCTGCTTCAGTTCCTAAATTTTTTCCCCAATAATTCGGATCTATAAGATAAAATATGTGCGCATTCCGAGTAAACCACTGTATCCTGATTAAACCCGCATAACCTATTGGTTTTTCATCTTTATTATGCCAAATTTCAAAAAAAATCTCGGTTTTTACTGCTTCTTTTTTTGGTTCAAATAACTTTTTGACTTCTTCAATTGTCTGGGGCAATTCATACCTAGCATATTTTCTAATTTTAGGATTATTCATCCATGCAGCATATAGGTTAATATGATCTGCATTTGCGGGGCAAAGCGAGACATTTTCTCCTTCAATAAACGGTAAGGGCTTATTTTCTTTTGATTCAGACATTTTTCAAATAACCATATTAATTTTTTTGATTATGATTGTATAAATGAGCCACTCCATATTAAATCTAAGATATTTGGGAATCTTTTGAAACTTTTTTTAATAGCTTATTAATTAGTAAGATATTCACTTTTCAAAATGCCTTCTAGTATATTTTAATATAAGTTTTAAAATAACACAAAAATTAGTAGAAAAAAAGAAAAAAAAGAATGTATCTATATATATAAAATGAATTGTTAAGATTATTTAATCTTCATTGCCAAGCCCATATCT
>JBHLPN010000169.1:0-7230 GCA_048939445.1 Promethearchaeota archaeon
TTCAAACAAAATTAATTGTAATTTTTTTGTTTTTATTATTTTTAAAAAGAGAGATAAAATTTAGGAAATCTGAAGAAAATAATATGAATATACTCAAATTTAAGTTTATACAATTTATGATCTTAATTTTTGCTATAAGCATGGTTCCTTATTTATTATTCTTAATTTTAATTTATCTTTTTGATAATATTAAGATAAAAGAACTGTTCAGCAAATCACAATTATATAATTATTTTCTATTAATAATGGTATTTATTATTCAAAATTTTATGTTTATTGTCTCTCCTATCTTAATTCCAGGATTCCTAAGATATGGGTTAGCTGGATTTTCTCATCCACCTATAAATTTAACTGTTGCTGCAATAAAATCGAATGAAAATCCTCTACCAAATAATTCAATCGCAAGCTTAATATCAGCATTCAATTTAAATATTGATAATTTAATACTTGTATTAATTTCAAACGGATTAATGTTAATAACAGCTCTTCTATTAATTTTTAATAAAAGAATGAATATTATTCGAAAATTTGGATATTTCGCATTGATTTCATTATTTATAAATATTTACCCTCGACCCAATGCGTTGATAGCATTTCTTTCATTAGTTCTTTTACTCTTTATCCTCGATATTAGAGTTGAAAAAACAATCTTCGGATATATTAAACAAAATTATTTATTTCTTCTTGGTCTTATTTCTATCTCTGTATTATATTTTATGCCCCCCTTATTTTATTTATACAGAGTATTGCCTTTTTTAGAAATAATTCCATTACCCTTAATGATATTAAGGAATACATTTGTTTATACAATCATCATTTCCGTTTTATATTTCCTAAATAGGAAGAAGAAATTTAACAGAAATTAAATTACTCCTTTATATTGAATGAAAAAATTCATACATCTTTACTGATTCTAAACTTATTAAAAACTCAATTTTTACTGATAATAAATTAAAAAACTTTAAGAAAAAATAAAAATTTTGAATTTCAATTTATGTCTAGTGAAGAACCTAATAAGATTTTGTCGTTTTTCAAAAAAAAGAAAACGTATTCTTATAGGTATAATCATTCTTCTCTTAATTATATGCTTTTTATTGTAGTTTTCCACGAATTTCTTTTAAAAATAAGTACAACCTCTCCATTTGTAATTATTATGAGAAATAAGAATCTATGTAATTTCTTTTTTACATCTTTTAAAATGAGTATTTTATCAAATTCAAGAATAAAAATAACTGATAAAATTCCAAAATTTAAAAAATGCCATTCATAAATTGCGATAGTTTAAGGGAGTAAACTAATTGATATTGAAAAAAGAAATTAAACAACTGGTAAATAGTAATTACGCAAGTTAATATTATAAAGATCGCTAGGATTACTATAAACTTGTCTTCCATAACCGTAAAAATACTCAAAATCAATATCTAATAAACCAAAATTCAAATTTATTACATTATATAAAGCCAGTAAAAATATACATAATATTGGTATTATCAAGTATAATTTTGCTACAACTATATTATTATAAAAATTTTTTAGGATACTTTTTAAATTCATCTTAAGTGTAATATAGATTTATAGTTTTAAATTATGAAAATTATATTCAATAAATCTTTAATGAAATTAAATTTAATTCTAAAGCCGCTACTGGAAACTCTAATTTGAAATTTAACAATACTTCAGGCTGAATTTCACCAAGTTCTCCAATAAATGAATCATTTGAATAAATTTCACCATGTCTCCCATCAATATAACTTGGATTTTTGATATTTTTATTTTATCATTGGATAGGATCCTAAAATTTTATACCATATAACATTTTCATTCAACTTTTCAAGAATTTTTATCGTTTCTGGATTATCTTTGTCTCCTTCAAAATCCATAAGGAAAATATACTCCCAACGACCTTTTCTTCGTGGTCGGGATTCAATTTTCGATAAATTAATATTCGCGTCAGCAAATATTTTTAAGACACGGTATAAAGCACCTGGAACATGTTTAGTTACAAAAATTAAAGTAGTTTTAACTTTTCCTTCTTTTTGATCATTTTCCTCTTTTGAAATTATTAAAAACCTTGTATAGTTTAAAGGATTATCTTCAATATTGGAGTATAAAACTTTTAGATTATACATTTTACTAGAAAGTTCTGTGCCAATGGCAGCATAAGAATCATCATCTAACTCATTTACTCTTTGAACAGCTTCTGACGTAGAATTAGCATTAATTAATTCTGTATTCGGTAAATTTGTCTTAATCCATGTCCTAGTTTGAGCAAAAGCTTGTGGGTGGGAAATTATATGTTCAATTTTTGATAAATTAGATCTCTCTAATGATATTAGGTTTTGGATGATTCTAAGCTCGACTTCCCCATAAATAATAAGATCCTTTTCAATTAATAAATCAAGAGTTTCTCTAACTGTTCCATGAAGACTATTTTCTATTGGGATAACTCCATAATTTAGTATCCCCTTTTCTATATTTTCAAAAATTTCTGATGTGGAATTAAATGATAGGAATTCTGTTCCAGCTTTCGGAAAGTATTCTAAAGCAGCTTGATGTGTAAATGTCCCCTTTGGACCTAGATACCCTACCTTATTGATTAAACCTTGGATAAGTTTGCTAGCACTTATAATTTCTTTCCAAATAGCCTCTATACTAATCGGTTTTAGTACTGTTGATTTTGCTTTTATTTGTTCTATTATTTCCTTCTCTCTTCGGGGTTGATAAATCTCAAATTCTTTTGATTTTTTGATAATTCCAATTTTCTTGACAAGTATTCCCCTATCATTTAGAAGATTAATAAGTTTATCATCAATTTTATCAATTTCCTTTCGACATTCCTCTAATTCCTTTTTAAAATCATCCTTATCTACCATTTGAAATTAACACCATTCTTAGTAAGATATTATAAAAAAAAATCTGAATTAAAAGAAATTTTGTAGATCCAACTCTATAGCAGCTACTGGGAATTCTAATTTAAAATTTAATAGAACTTCCGGGTGCATTTCACCTATTTCACCAATCTTCTTTCCCTTTAAATAGATATGCCCAAAACGCCCAACAATGTAGCTAGGATTTACATCAGATTTAATTTTATATTCACTTAAACACCCAAGTGAAGTCATTATGAAGTCTAGAGTAGATTTGATCTCTGTGTAACCAGCATCTTCATGATATGTAACCGCTGCTAGATGAACTTCTCGCTTTGCTCCAGTTTCTTCACTTGCATCTAATACAATAATATCACCAACTTCAAAAATCCTTATGGGTTTCTCTTCAGATCTATTGTATAATAGAGTTTCCATTAATTTTGGCAAAATTGTTGTTCTTGTAGTGTTAAATTCTTTCGAAACGGGATTTGAAATTTGCACTCTGTTCGCTTCATTGTATTCTTGTCTCATATAATCATAATGCTTTTCGGAATTTGTTAAAATAAAATTAAGAACTTCTAAATATCCTGCTCCAATCATTATTGTTCTAATTTTATTTGAAAATGATTGAATTGGATGATATTCTCCAATACATCCTTCTCTAATGGTTTTTGGTAATTTCTCATAACCATAACCAATCGCACACTCTTCTGTGAAATCAACAACATGCATCAGATCTCCTCGAAAAGCTGGCACCCAGACATCTAAATATCCTTTCTTATGAGATTGTTTAGCATCTAGCCTAACTTTATTAAAACATTTTATCATCTCCTTAGATGATAAATTTAATCCTAAATAATTGTTAATATAATCAATTCCAACCTCCCACTTTTCAGGATTCAAATCGGGGGTTATAACTTCCTTTCCTTTTTCGTAATTCACTTTAACACTTTCAACTTTAGCACCCATATCAGCTAGAGTAGTTGATAAAATATTTAAAGCTAAATTTATTGCTTTGAAATCAGTACCGGTTAAATCTAAGAAAAGATTTTTTGTATCATCAGTTACTGTTGTTATAATTCCATTTATGATTGGAGGAAAGGATAAAACCTCATTATTGCTATCTAATATTATTGGATATACTTCTTTTCCTACTAAAATATGGGCATATTCAATCCCTTTCTCATGTAATAGTAATATCTCTTCTAAATTCATAGGATATCCATCACCATGTAATGGAATAAAACTTACAGAATCAGGTTTAACCGCAGTATATCGATAAGGAGGTGTAATATTATCAAAGTCATGAACACCAATTGCTACCTTTTTTCTATCTCGCCCAACTGCCCAGTGAAGCTGTTCTTGAATATTCATTAGAGTTGCGACCTCATCTTCATCCAGTTCAATATCTCTAATTACTCCACAGACTATATAAGGACGAACTTTATTTACACTTGGATCAACATTCAATTCAATTTTTCCAGGTATAATTTCAAAGGAGGGTATTCCTAATTCAATTTCATAATATCCCTGAAGTGCTCTTGCAATCCCTTCTGGACTAGAAAAGTCAGGTCTATTTGGATTATATTCAACTTTAATTTTATGTTCTTCTTCATTTATACCTTCTAAATCTAATCCAATCCATTGTAAATCATATTCTAATTCTTTAATATCTAATTTTTTTCCAACTAACCTTTCCAATCGCTCAATTTTTAAATCTAATGTTGGCAAATCTTTTTAACCTCCAATTTAATATGATTGACTCCTTAACCATTTTATTGGATTAATATATAAATCTCTGATATCATCACGATCAAAGTATAACATAGCTATCCTTTCAAGTCCTTGACCCCATGCTAAAACTCGAGTTGGGTCTTTAATTCCCCAAGGGTATGTAACCTCTGGCCTAAAAATACCTGAACCTCCCATCTCTAACCATTCACCTAATTTATCATAATAAACAGATACTTCCATACTAGGTTCTGTGTATGGGAAAAATCCTGGTCTTGTTATAATCTTTTTAAATCCTAATTTTCTGTAGAATTCTGATAATAGTCCAATTAAATCACTGAGAGTTACATTGTCATCTATGACAATCCCTTCTACTTGTGTGAATTCTGCTAAATGTGATCTATCAACTCTTTCATTTCTAAATACTCTATCAATACAAAACACTTTAACTGGTGCTTTTTCATTATTTCTATAAAATTCGGCCAATCTTCTAATAGTAGTAGCCGTGGTATGAGTTCTTAGTACAGTTTTTTTTGCAATTTCAACATCCCAATCAAAACCCCATCCACGTGAACCTGAATCTCCACCATTTTCATGTGTGTCCTTAACTGCTTTAACTCTATCACTTTCTGGCAATTTGGCAACTTTTGGATTATTTAAATAAAAAGTATCTTGCATTTCTCGTGCTGGATGATCTTGTGGCTGGAATAATGCATCAAAGTTGTAAAAAGCACTCTCAATAATAGGGCCTCTAATCTCTGTAAATCCCATTGATAAGAAAATTTCTCTAATTTCATTGATTAATTTTATCATTGGATGTAGTTTCCCCGCTTTTAATAATGGCCCTGGTTTAGAAACATCATAAGGTTTTAATTCAAAATTGTTCCAGGTTCCTGTACTAAGCATCTCCGGAGTAATTTTACCAATCTGTTCCAATTCTTTTATCTTGGAAAGAGTAATTTTTTTACCCTTTTCAGTTAAGTATATGATTCGTTGAGTTTTACGAGTTTTTTCAACTAATTTTCTTTTATTTAGCAGATCTAGTAACTTTTTTTGATCTTTAGATAGAGTAGAATAATCAATTATAATATTTTCTCCGAATTTCTGTAGGAATTTTTCGATTTCTGTTTGAGGATATTCTTCAGCAATAAGATATATTTTATTTTCTCCCGAAGCTTTGCTTTGAGCAATCCATCTATTTTTTTTCAAATTTGCTATTCCAATGTAGAAAATATTTCTTTCTAAGTTCGATCTTTTATATAAATCATCTAAACTTATCTCTTTAATATTACTTTCTAACAAAATATTTAATATTTGACGTTCAGGAAGTCCTTTTGTTAAATAAATAATTCCTTCGTCATTTAATGATATTTGATTTATTTCCTCTTCATCAAAACCTCCTAAATCGTTTTCAATCAAATCATTAATTGCGGACATAAGTACTATATAATCAATTTTTAATTCTTTTGCAAGATCTTTTGCTCTTAACTTAGCAGGCCTTTTTTTCAATTCTTTGAAAATTTTTATTGTTTGCTTTTTTAGTCTAATTGACATATACTTTTGCGTACTTTTTTTCTTTTTTATTATATCTTTTAAAATCGCTAACGTATTTAAATCTTTCGTGAATTTAATGATTGTAAATCGCCCGATCTTGAATTAGAAAGAATCTTTTAATTTAAAAATGTTAAAATTCAGGATTTTAATAAAATTAAAATCAAAAAATCCGCAGCCAAGGGGCCAATTTAATTAAAACTATTATTCCCTTGGCAGAATAAAGAAATTGAAGAAAATTGAATCTTGCAAAATTAATAATTTTAAACTATTATTTTGTAGATATAGTTCCATATTTATCATGCAACAAGAATGCTTTTCTTTATAAAAATATAAAAAAAATTATGTAAAAAATTTTAGCATTTTAATTTTATAGGTCACTTTATACGATCTATAATAAATCTTCAAAAAGTGTCCCTAATTTATAGGTTAAATTGTTCTTTAGAATTCTATAAAAATTTATTTAAATTAAGCTGTTTTTTTTCAAAAAAAAAGCCAAGGAATACCTGGATCTCAATTATTTGTAATAATTGGATTTATAAGTATAGTTTCAGCAATTATTATCAAAAAAAGATTCAGATTAAAATTTTAATTCTAACTTTTTTTATATTTTTTTTCTTATTGAAGTAGAACTAATTCTATTTTTATCTTGATCCTTGAGTAAAGGAATTACAATTAGAATAAGAGGGTTTAATCCCTTTTTCTCTCGGTTTTCATTTAATTTTGTGGCATTTTCGTAAGTTTCCTGACTGACCACCAATCCTTCGTATTCAGGATCTTGAGCATATTTATCCATATCTGCCCAATTTTTTATTTCAACAATGCTAATACGCTCTAAATCAGCAATGGAACTAATAAATGTTTTCAACTTTTCTTTTCTGGTTTGATAATCTTCTAATTTTGATGCATATTGTTTATTTTTTAATAAATCTTGAGATGTTAATCCTATCTCCACAAATTCCGATATAGATAAAGCAGTTTCCAATAAAAGTTTATGACCCTCGTGGAGATGATCAAAAGTACCACCTAATCCTACCTTTTTAAGAATCTGAAAAGCACCCTACAAATTAAAGAATGATAG
>JBHLPN010000170.1:0-2801 GCA_048939445.1 Promethearchaeota archaeon
TCTTTGTTTTTTATGAAGTCTAACAGCAAATCTGTGGGCTTCATCACGAACTCTTTGAAATAATTTTAAAACTAAAGAACTTTTAGGAAGTACAATCGGTTCTTTTTTAGAAGGGAGAAATATTTCTTCATATTTTTTAGCCAATCCAATAATAGGGATATTAAGATTTAATTCTTTTAAAACTGAAATACCCGCGTTTAATTGCGCTTTTCCACCATCAACCAAGATTAAATCTGGTAATTCTAAATTTCTTTCAAGAAGCATAGTATATCGTCTTCTCAATAGTTCTTTCATCATAGCAACATCATCAGGGGTGGATTTGGAACGAATTTTAAAATGTCTATAATACTTATTATAAGGTTTTCCATCAAGAAAGTAAACCATCGAACCTGTTGCATCAACTCCTTCTATATTAGAGATATCAAATCCTTCAATAATTTTAGGTACTTTCGGTAATTTCAAGATATTTTTTGTTTCCTCAAGAATTTTTTCTCTAAACTCTAGATCATTCATTTGGATTTCTTCCATTTGTATTTGTTGGTCCACCATTACTTTTGCGTTTTTATTTGCTATTCGCAATAAGCTTATTTCATTTTCATTAACTGGAGTCCTTATTTGTATATCATCTTTAAGATCTTTTAGAAATGTTAAAAGTACATTGAGTTTCTCGTTTATGGTAGGGAGAATAATAAGATCTGGTAGTTGCGATCTAAAGTCTTGATAATATTGTTCTAAAATCGAATTTAGAATTTCCTTCTTTTTAATTAATTTCTCCCGTAAGTCAAAAGAAAATGAACTTTTATTCAAAATTCTGCTTTCTCTTATATGGATAATTATCATTGCCACATATTTGTCACTGCTAAAAAACCCTACAATATCTTTATTTTCTTCATGATTCATTAAAACATGTTGTCGGTCAGTGGCATGATCTATATCCTCCAATTTATCTCTCCAAAAGGCTGCTAACTCAAAGTCTTGATTTTTGGAGGCTTGATGCATTTTCTCTTCAATCTGCTTTTTTAATTGAATTGTTTCTCCCTTTAAAAACAGTTCTATTTTTTTAATATTTTCAAGGTATTCTTCTTTAGTGATAGATGTGAAACATGGACCCGGGCAGAGTTTTAGTTGGAAATACAAACAAGGTCTTTTTCTTTTCTTAATGGGCTTTTTACATGAACAATATGGAAATATTTTCCTTAAATCTCTTAATATACGTATTATTTCTTTTTTATCTGTGTAAGGTCCTAAAAATAAGTTGTCTTGTGAATACTTTTCTGGATTCCTAAGTACACGGATTCTTGGAAACTCTTCAGAATAAAAAATTGCTACCCAAGGATATGACTTAGAATCCCTCATTATTACATTAAAACGAGGGAGATGTTTTTTAATTTGAATGTTTTCTAGAATTAAAGCCTCCTTCTCATTTTCAGTTACAAAGTATTCAATAGCGTAAATGTTTTTAACCAATTCTTTAATTTTTTCCTCATAATAGGGATCATTATAATGTGTTTTTGCGAAATATTGATTAACTCGTTTTTTGAGATTTAATGCTTTTCCTATATAAATTACTGATTTCTTATTATCAAGAAATAAGTAAACACCAGGTTCATTTGGTAAGCTTTTCCTTTGTAATTCTAAATCTGACATCTCTATTCGGATTAATAAAAGCTTTATCAGTGTTAAGTGAGATATTAAGCCTATTATGCATTTATGTTTAAAGAGTTTAATATTTTACTGTTATATTGATAATAAAAGGCGTCATTGTTTCCAATAAGTTATTATTTCAGTTTCTAGTTCTTTTGTGATATAATCATTATGATATCTGCTACAATAGTACTTTATATCTGCTAGAAATCTATTGAGTTCATATAATTTCGAATAATTTTTCATATTCTTACTTTTCAAAGCTTTTTTTCTACAAATAAAGGCTATTGCATCGAAATCAGTTCTAATACGTTTAAAATCCTTATAACTCATCTGGAAATAATATTTTTCATATTTCCTAATTTTATAAGGAACCCACAATAAATACATTAACACAATTCCTAAATTAAATTCCAGCAGAGTATTTAAAATTAATAATCCTAAACTCCATGTGCCCTGAGATTGGCGAATTCCTGAAATTGCTAAACTAAATTCTAAAGAAAACTCAACTAGAATTCCAACTAAAAATAAATATAAAATATCTTCCAGTCTCAATTTCTTTTTAAGGTATAAGATTAGAGCAATAATTACGTTAATTAGAACCATGATCATTTCATTGAATCGTTGGTTTCCAATACTCATATCTCTAGATACTTCAATTAGTCTATCATCTAGAGGGATTATTTGAGATCCTAATGCTACAAATGTCCATCCTAAATAGAATAATAAAGTAAAATTGAGTAAATCCTTAAAATTTCTTTTCTCAAACATTACAAACACATAAGAAAATTGAACAAATCCAGGTGAAAAGCAAAACCATAAGAAAAATACTAATGGAACTAAAGGTCCAGTATAATGTCTTGTTTGTGTGATCAGATACCATAAGATATAATCAGTAAAAATATAAATTAACCACCCACACAACCCCCAAGCAATAGAAAGCCAATATTTTTTTCTGATTAAGAAGAAGATCCAAATTATCAGAAAAATTATATCAAAATATATGAAATCCATTCCAATAGTTCTTGTTACTATAACAGTTGACATATTTTCAAACTTTTATAAAATTATATCCCCTAATTAAAAAAGTAATAAATGATAATTATACTTAGAATGTAAACTTTTAAAAAAATGATATTTAATAATATTGAATAATT
>JBHLPN010000170.1:2901-7216 GCA_048939445.1 Promethearchaeota archaeon
CCTAAATGTAAAGAACCAAACCTTAAGAATGCTGTTAATGTTTCAGGCTGGCTTGCTCCTGATTTATATGAGTGTTCTTGTGGTTATGTTGGTCGTTTTTATGTAGAAATTGATACTGATGATTATAAATTAGATCAAGAAGAACTATCAAAAGAATAATTTTATTTGCTATAATATTAAATCTTAAATATTGATAGTTTTATCATCCATAATAATACTGGAGGTAGTGTCACATGGAACAATTATTAAAAGATGCTCAAAAGATTAAATCATTGGAGATTCAAGGTGCCAGTAATGTCGCTATTAGTGCTATTGGTTTTTTAAGTAATTATGCGAAAAGATTAAAATGCGAGAATATTAAGGAATGTTTTGATAAATTATACAAGGCTCGCGATATATTAATAGATACAAGACCAACAGAACCCGCAATGAAGAATGGTTTGAAATTTATTATGAATAAATTAGAACAAGAAAAAGAATCAATAATAGCTGAATATATTTCAGATATCATTGAGAAATATAGGAATCAATATTACGAGTTACTCCAAGATTCAAAGAAACGAATTGCTGTAATAGGTGCTCGACGTATTCCAGTTACCGAAAGCGAATTCACTGTTATGACACATTGTCACTCAAGCTTAGTTACTGCAATTTTACTAGAGGCTAAAAGGCAGCATAAGAATTTCAGAGTAGTTAATACTGAAACACAACCAAGATTGCAGGGAAGAAAAACCGCAAAAAAATTATTAGATGCTGGAATAAATGTAATTCACATCATTGATAGTGCAATGAGATGGGCTGTAAGACACTTTGGAGTTAATTTAATTATAATTGGGGCAGATAGTATTACTAGTGAGGGTACAATTATTAATAAAATCGGATCAAGGTTATTAGCATTAGTCGCTCATGAAGAACATGTCCCTTTTTACGTTGCTTCTCCATTATTGAAATATAATCCTGAAACTAATTTAGGAATTTTAGAAACCATTGAAATGAGAGATCCAAAAGAAGTATGGGAAGCGCCTCCTGATGAACTCGAAGTTATTAATCCTGCTTTCGAGACTGTATCTCGTAGATATATAGATGGTTTAATTACTGAGGCGGGAATTTTTGCATCGAGTCATGTGCCAAACTATTTTACTAAATGGTATCCAGAAATGGTTGAATAAATATTTACTCTCTCTCTTAACCCCATTTTTTTATTGCTTTTGCTAATTCTGAATGCATCTTAGCATATTCTTTTAATTCATATCCTTTGAGAGTAGCAGATAGAGCTTGTTTTATGGCTTTAGCTCCAGCATTAGTTCCATCAGGATGACCATGACAACCTCCTCCAAATTGATAGACCATATCCTTTCCTAATAATTCTATCAGTTCGGGAATATGCAGTGGACTTAAACCACCGGAAGCAACTGGTAATGTAGGTTTGAAGTTAAACCACTTTTGATCAAGTATCGTTAAATTATTTCCTGTAATTTTTTGTTCTGTAATAATCCTATTGGTTTCTATAACTTCCTGCCGTTCACCTTCCATTTTTCCTACGATAGTTCCAGTGTGTAATTGATCCATTCCTATTAACCTCATTAACTTAGCAAGAGCGAGCATTGTCATCCCATGCTTTTGGTTTCTAGTAATTGCTGCATGCATAGCTCTATGAGCGTGAATCACAACATTCTTATCATCTAAATAATCTCTAATTTCTTGGAGAGCAGAAAATCCGACTGTTAAAATGTCTAACATAATATATTCTCCACCATGATCAATGACAAAATCAGCTCTTTTTTTCATGGTGGTTAATGGTGCTGTAATATTTGGCATATATATTTTTTTTTCTCCAACCTCAATTTCCACTTTATCGCGGATTTTTAAAGTTTCTTCAATTCTTTTCTCAAACTTATTGAAAACCATATTTGTTAAATTTTCATCATCTTTGACGATATCTAACCCTCCACTCCAAGCTTGACTACATACATTTGCATGTTCAATTTCGTTCAAACCAACTTTTGGTTTAACAATTGTCCCTAGAAGAGGTCTTTTTTCAATTTTTGTTAATTTTCTAATTCCTTCTATACCAAAGTTAGGTCCTCTATACCTCTCAACAATATCTTTAGGAAAACTAATATCTAACAATCTTAAATGTTTTAGGACTTTCATTCCAAATATATTCCCGGCAATAGCACTTAAAATTTGTGGTAAGTTTTCAGCTTCGAAAAGTTCTTTTGTGTAAGCGATTTTAACAATATTATTATTTGGATCAATATAGAATACCGAAGGTTTAAGTCTTTTTGCAATATCGGCTGACAATGTAGCAATTTCTGTCCACGTGCCAATTGAGCTTTCTTTTGCAATTTCTTCACATGCTTGTTCCAAATCTCTGCATTGAGGAGCTTTTTCTACGTAATACATGGCGATGAGATCGTTATCATCTGGTTTATAATCTAAATTTACATAATGAACCAATCTATTCCACCAATAAACAAATTAGATATAAATTATCAAAACAAATTAAAATTTCTCGAAAAGAAATTAATTTTTTGAATTATAATATTAAAATGATAAAAAATTAATAATATTTTTAATTATCTTATAAAGTGATGATACAATGAGTGAATCAAAATCTTTCACAATCAATGTTAAGGAATTGAGCTTTAAAAGTGACCAACATGTTCTTGATTTAACTAGATTCTTATCTGAAGCTTTACCACAGATAAACCTCAACCGAGATGGAAATGAAATTAATATAGAAATGCCAAATAAATTATCTAAAAGAACATTAAGACTTAGGATTAAAAAATTTCTTTATAAAAATGGGTTGCATAATGACTTCAGACCAATATCTTTTAAAACTGCTGAAACTGAAGGATATACAGTGAAAGAGAAGAAAATTGTTGAATTAAGTTATTACTAACTCTTGTTCTCATTAGAATATAATTTTATATATTAAAAAATATGTTTAGTTGTGTCTATAGAAGAAACTAATTTTAACATTTCTATTAAATCTATTGATGATTTAGTAAGATGCCTAAGCTTAGCAAGTTTATTAGAACTCGCGGGCTGGCCAAAAGTTGGAAATGTTCATCGCACAAAAGATTTCGAAAAAACCAGATTTGAGCACTTCATAGCTGGAATTGTTGCCATTCAACCAAATTTCAAAGGGTTTTGCGAGGACAATTATCAAAAATCTTTTAAAAATGAAGATGATTATAAAACAATTGGATTAGGCCATTTTTTTAAGGAAGCTGCTGAAGAAATGATAAAATGGCAAGATGGAGGTAATGTTATATTAGGACACATATTAATATTAGCGCCTCTCGCAGCAGCAGCTATAATTTGTATGAAAAAAAATCATAATAACATTAATGATTTGAAATATTACCTAAACAAAGTAATTGGGAACTCATCTGTTAATGATACAATAAATCTATATCAAGCGATTAGAATATGTAATCCAGGAGGATTAGGAAGGATTAATAAATATGATCTTAATGATGAAAATTCCTTTGATGAATTAAAAAAAGATAAAATAAATCTAAAAAAAATATTTGAACTTTCAAAAGAATACGATTTGATAAGTTTAGAATATTCTAATGGATTTAACATAATTTTAAATGAGGGACTTCCTTATTTCGTTAAAATGTTTAATCAATTTAGAGATATAAATATAGCAACAGTTAATACTTATCTCAAAATTCTATCTTTACATCAGGATACTCTAGTTATTAGAAAATCTGGGCTAGATTCTGCGTTATATATCTCAAATATGGCATCTAATATTTTAGAACATGGCGGTATTTCATCTGATAAAGGTTTAAGATTAACCATAGAACTAGATAATGAACTCCAAAAAAAGCAAGGAGAATTAAATCCAGGAACCACCGCTGATCTTATTTCTGGAGTCATATTTTGTGGTTTACTTTTTGGCTTAAGATTTTGAATTCAAAAAAAATATTTGGTAGGAATAACTTATAATTTTTAGGAAAGCTATATTAATACCATCATTTAGAGTTTAATAGACTATGGAATTCTGCGACGAGTGTGGAGGAATGATGCTACCCTCAAATTTAGATGGGGAAAAAGTATTCAAATGTAAGTGTGGAGCAACCAAACCATTTAAAGAAGAAAAATCTGAGGAGTATAAACTAAAAACTAAAATCGAACATTCCATTAGAAATGAAGTTACGAATCTAACTGAAGTTATAGACTGGAAAGAAGAGAATTTAAGAAGTACGATCAAAAATTTTAAATGTCCTCGATGTGGATATACAAAAGCCCATCTAGAAACCAGACAGACACGTCGGGCTGATGAAGGAATGAC
>JBHLPN010000018.1:0-3837 GCA_048939445.1 Promethearchaeota archaeon
ACTGTGTCAGTTATTAAAATTGTTGTATTACCAAAGTCTAATGCATCATTTGCAACTCTTGAATTTAGTCTACCACTTTCATATTTATCAAAAAAACTCATATCTTGCTCTTGTAATTTATCAAAAATATCTAACCGCAATATATCAAGAAAAAATGGAGCAAATTTACCAATTTCTCTTCTTTGAAAAAAAAACATTATCCATATTAATATAAATAAAATAATGTATGCTACTCCTGCCCCCAATGCTAATATTATATTTGGATTTAATTTAGATAGTTCATCAATAGCAAACCCTACTAATAAAGGATTGATGATTTCTGCAATAGTTGATATTAAAACAAATAATGAAATTAGGATAATACTTTTTTTATATGGTGCAACACGTTTGATGTATCTAATAAATAGTTCACGATCTGAATACTTTCTTACTGTTTGTTCGCTGAATATTCCAGAATAGATTCCCATTTTAGTTTTTAAAATTTTTTTTTAATAATTTTTTAATTCAGGTAAGACTAGATGTTTACCAAAAATCCGTCGATAATCTTCCGAACTTTGTAATAATTCATTATGATTTCCTTCAGCTACAATCTTCCCATATTTGAGAACAATTATTTTATCAGAAGTCCTTATGGTATGTAGCCGATGAGTTATTACGATTGTTGTTCGGTCTTTTAAAACATTTTCCATCGCACGACCTATTTTCGCTTCTGTTTCACTATCCACTGCAGAAACAGAATCATCAAGTATAATGATTTTGGGATTAGTTAAAAAGGCTCGTGCAATAGCAACTCGTTGTTTTTCTCCTCCAGAAAGGCGGGTTCCTCTTTCCCCTACAATCGTATTATATTTTTCAGTAAAATTTTGTACAAAATCATCAACTTGAGCAAGTTTAGCTACATCTATTATTTCTTCTTGTGTAGCTTTTTGTCTTCCAAATGCAATATTTTCAGTAATTGAACGTGAAAATAAATAAATCTCTTGTTCTATATATCCTATGTGCCTTCTTAATACCTGAAGAGGATATTTTCTTATATTTATTCCATCTAGCAATATCTTTCCTTTATCTGGTTCATAAAGTCGTAAAAGCAACTTTACTAATGTAGTTTTTCCACAACCTGTGGGACCCACAAGAGCAACTCTTTCGTTAGGTTCAATTGTAAAGGATATATTATTAAGAATTGGAGTTTTTGAATTATTTCCATAAGAAAATGAAACATTTTGAAATTCAATTCTTCCTTTGAAGCTTTCTGGCCATTCTAAGAATTTTTGATTACTATGTTCACTTTTTTCCCTTGAAAGAGCATCATAGACTCGAGAACAAGCAGCAACACCACTCATCATATCATTTGTTGCCCAAAAAATTGTATTAGTTGGATCTATAAGTGTTAATATAAGCAGGTTTATTGATACTAAATCACCTAAAGATAGGGTATTCTGGAAAACAAAAATACAACTAACTAGAAATGTGACTCCAATAGTAAGATATAGAATTAATAAAGGATAATATTTAGATTGAACTCGTGTCTCTCCAATCCAATTATCTCTAAATTCAAATACTGCCTTACTAAATTTTTTTCGTTCCATCTTTTCTGCTGTAAATGTTCTAACGACTGCAGCTCCGCTTATGCTATCTTGCAAAACCACTGCTAAATTTGAATGTTTTCTTAAGCGTCTTGACGCATAAGGAGAAATTTTTTTACGATAATATAAAATAAAATAAACATATAAAACAATAAATGGTATTGAGATTAAGGCTAGCCGAATGTCCAATAATTCAAATAATAAAAATACTGTTATTGCCACTTGAAAAAATGGATAAATATAAAAACTTCCATGGGATACCATAGTGTTTACAATACGTAAATCATTTGTTGCTAATGCTTCTAGATCTCCTGTTCTAGCATTATCATAATATCTTAACGGTTTTAATTGAATAGTATCAAAAAACTCTTTTCTCATATTCTGCTCAGTCTTCAATCCAAGATAATGCCCCACCATCATAGTAACATAATCCATAAGATTGCGAAAAAGGTAAAGGAAAAGACCTATAAGAACCATAATTACTAAAATTCTAAAGTTACGCGCTACAATTAGGTTATCAATGATATCGCCAATAATGAGAGGTATAAGAGTTCTAGTTAATGTTAAGATAATTATCCCTATAATTACTGAAAAAACCAAATATTTCTGTTTATAAAGATGGGATAAAAACCAGGTTCTATAACTCTTATACTTTTTAATATCTAAACTCATAGATTATAATACAATTTATTTTCTTAATTCATTTCATTCATTTAAGTCATTTAATATGATATATTAAACTTCGTGATTCTTTTATATCAAACTTTTTTATTTTTATGAAACATTATAGAGATTTAACACATTAATAAAAAAACTTGATTAATTTGAAAATTGTTGATTTACGTTCCGATACGGTAACTAAGCCTTCACCAGAAATGTGGGAAATGCTTAGATCATTAGAGAATTCTGATATTGGAGATGATGTTGAAGGAGAAGATCCAACCGTAAATGAGTTAGAAGAAAAGGCAGCTAAATTAGTTGGAAAAGAAGCGGCGCTATACGTCACTTCTGGGACACAGGGAAATTTAGTCTCACTTCTTTCCCAAACTAATCCCGGTGATGAGATTCTTTTAGAAGAATTATGCCATATTTATAAGAATGAAGTAGGAAGTGCTGCACGCATAGGAGGATTAATGATTAGAACTTATCCTTCAATTAGAGGTGTTCCTTCATTAGAACAACTCCAAACCTTAATTCGTGACAAAGAGGATATACATGAGCCTCCTACAACTCTTTTTTCTTTAGAAAATACTCATAATTATCATGGAGGTGTGATTATTAAACCAGAAGTGTTCAAAGACATGAGCATATTTTCAGAAAAGAATGATTTAAAGTTACATTTAGATGGAGCAAGGATATTCAATGCAGCAGTAGGTTTAAAAGCCCCTGTTACTGAATTCACAAAAAATGTAGATAGCGTTATGTTTTGCTTGTCTAAAGGATTATCATGTCCAGTAGGATCAATTGTTGCAGGTTCAAAAGAATTTATTACAAATGCTAGACGATTTAGAAAAATGCTTGGGGGAGGCATGCGTCAAGCAGGAATAATTGCTTCATTTGGATTGATCGCACTTGAACTTAAATGGATTAATAGACTTGAGGAAGATCATAGAAATGCTAAATTACTTGCTGAAGGACTTGAATCTTATAATTTACCTATAAAAGTAAATAAACCAGAAACGAATATTGTGATAGTTGAACTCTTGAAAAAAGCTCACATATTTAAAATAGTAACTCAGCTTGGAAAAGAAGGTGTTAAGTCTTTTAATATCAGTAAAGAAAAAATTAGATTTGTAACTCATTATGGAATAGATGAAGATGATATTCAGTACTCTATTCAAAAAATTGGCAATGTATTAATTAATTCTTTAAGTAAATAGTTTTTGGAAATAACAAAGTCTTATTCCATTTTAATCAAAAGAATTTAAAAAAAAATTAAAATTTAATCTTTACGTAATTCTAAATCTTCTGCATCATCTTCAATTGGATCATAGTATTCAATATCCATTAATCCACCCTTTATATCTTCTGCCCAATGAACTTTTATAGGCATTCCTATGTAAGTATCCATAAATTCGATAGCAGGATCTAATTGTGCAGGATATGATGTGTCTGCTCCATCTAATTGTG
Source organism: Promethearchaeota archaeon (assembly GCA_048939445.1). Classification (GTDB taxonomy): domain Archaea; phylum Asgardarchaeota; class Lokiarchaeia; order Sigyniarchaeales; family SOKP01; genus Loki-b32. Next base: position 3,714 of record JBHLPN010000018.1, read on the forward strand.
CGCAAACTATAGGGCGTTCTAAAACTTCTCCAGTTTCAGGATCTTTTAAATAAGTAATAGTATATGAAGCTATTTTCCCAGTTTCACGTAAATCCACCCACCTATCAGGTTTAACGAGACATTT
>JBHLPN010000018.1:3937-22854 GCA_048939445.1 Promethearchaeota archaeon
AAATAAGTAATAGTATATGAAGCTATTTTCCCAGTTTCACGTAAATCCACCCACCTATCAGGTTTAACGAGACATTTACCGCATACAAGTCTAGGAGGAAAAAATACTCTATTACAACTTGAACATTGGAGCCCTACTATCTTTTTCTGCTTTAATTTTTCTAAAAAGGGTTTCATATGAGTAATATTGAATTTGAATTTGTAGTTGGACAAAAACCAATTTGCCGGCATCGTTCTTGTTCTAACATATTCTTTTTTAATATATTCCATAGATTTTCTTAATGTTCTTTTAGACACTTTACATTACCTCATTATTTTATTTAAGTTTTCTAGCTGGTTCATCAGCCATAACCATCATGGTAACCAAATTAACATATCCTCCCCAACCATGCCCCAAAGCTGTATGTACTGTCTTAGGAACTTGATTACTAGCCTTTCCCATAATCTGTAAAGCCGCAACAGCAGGCCTTTCCATTGCTGATGCTCCTATAGCATTTGTAGAGTTAACACCACCTGAACAATTAATGGGCAATTCACCATTCAAGGCAGTTATTCCAGATTTATACATTTCTGGTGCTGTGTTTTCTTCGAATAAACCCAATTTTTCCACCCACATAAGTTCTTGGTTAGGAAATGGTGAATATACCTCAGCATAATCTACTTCTTTCCTTGGAAAAGAAATACCAGCTTGCTTAAATGCCAAATCAGAAGTTATTTGAGCACCAAGCTGCTCAGAAAGATCTAACTGTGCTGACCCACTACCATCATAACCAATTAGCGCAGTTTCGTTTGCTACACTACCTACTCCGTTAACATATACAGGAATATCACATATGTCTTTTGCCTTTTCCTCAGTTGTAAATAACATTGCACATGCTCCATCAGACGCGGGGCATACCATTCCATACCTTAGTGGGTAGGAAATATAAGGTGTATCTAAAACATCCTCAATAGTGAGGTCAGGCATTTTAAGGTGAGCCCACCATGTTTTTGCGGCATTACGTCTATTATGAACGACAACTCTAGCTAAATCTTCTTCTGTAATTTTACTTTTCCGCATGTAATTGACAGCTTGATAAGATGCAATTCCTATAGCAGGACCACCAGATAAAAGAAGTGTTAATTGATCATAAGGGATTCCTAATGAATTCATCACTGAAATTTCCCCATACGCTACACTGGCAAGTCCTACACTTGTATCACCTTGGCTTTGCTGTTCAAAAGCTATAGCTATAACAGTATCTACTCCAGGTAAACCTGCAGCTACAGAATAATAACCTGATATTGCCACAGAACCACCAGTTGTACCTCCTGTTGTAACTCTCATTAAGGGTTTATTTCTAGCACCCATCCAATCTGTCATCCATAATTCTGGGATATTTGAGCCTTCAAATGCAGGCATATTCCCATTAACAAAAGCATCAATATCTTTAATTTCAAGACTAGGAACTCTTTTCAAACAGTCTTCTACTGCTTCACTTACTAATTCAGGCATACTCACATCAGAGCGTTTCGAAGCATGTTCACTAAAACCAGCACTTGCAACACAAACTTGTCTTCCCATTTTTTAATTACCTCCTTCTAATACATAGACTATATTGTTTTGTGCACACATTCCTATTTGTCCAGAAGCAATCGCTTTTTTAGCACCATCAACTTGATAACCGTTTGCTTCTCCTCTTAATTGCTTTGCAGCTTCAATTATCCTAATTAATCCTGTAGCACAAGGAGGATTACCTCCAAGAGCACCTCCCGAAGGGTTGATAGGTAGATCTCCCCCTATTACTGAATTTAAACTTGTACCTTTACCCTTCTTTGTAAACCCCAAAGCTTCTACAAAGATTAATTCTTCATGTGCATAGCTTTCAAATAATTCAGCTAAATCTATCTCCTGTTTAGGATCTTTTATTCCAGCTGAATTGAATGCCATTTTTCCCGCTAATTCCATAGATTTACTAATTGATAAATCTCGATCTCCAAGGTAATATGTTTCTTGATTATAGCCTACTCCAGTAATCCAAACTGGATTATCGATTATCTTAAGCGCTTGCTTTTCGGGAGCTAGCAATAAAGCTGCAACACCATCACATGGTGGAGCTACCATTAATTCTGTTACTGGATCAGCATAGATCTCGGAATTTAAGACATCTTGAATTGATAAATGTGGTGTTTGAGCCTCAGCTAATGCTAATTTATTTTTTGCAGCATTTTTTCTATTTTTAACAGCAACTTTAGCAATATCTTCAGAAGCTACCTTAAATTTATCTTGATATGCTCTCATTTGAAACCCAGCTGATGTAACATCATTCACATACGCAACTGGGCGCTCCCAAGTAGGGTCTGTTTCATACAATCGAGCAGAATGATAGGGAAAACATGATGCCATACTACCCCCCCAAACAACTGCTAATTTATGATTACCTGAGAGAATTCGCATTAATCCATATAAAACAGCATGAGCCCCATCCATTTCTACTTTTGATTCATCTACTAAATATCCTCCTCCTGGTTCTACAGTTAAAGCATTTGATATGGTACGTCCTTCATAATAATCATTTGTAGATGAAATAACTGTAGTAATATCTTTCTTTTTTAAGCCTGCATAATCAAGAGCACCACGTACAGCTTCAAAAACCATTTCATAGCGACCATAATTTGCATCTGAATATAACTTTACTTGATTATAGCCTACAATACCTACTTTTTGCATATTTTAATATCACCTCACACTTTTATGAAACCCTTTATATCAGAAGGGTCTCCTTTTGTTTTTTCTTCCCATTTAACTTTAACTTTCATACCGATCTTCACTTCTTCAGGTTCAATATCTAATAAACGGTAAACTATTGCTGTACTGCTTCCCTCAATTTGTATCATACTAATAATTTGCGGTTTTTTTACTTTTCGGCTAGCTCTATCATTTATTTTATAGTAAGTTATTGTGAAATTTTTCAGTATTCCTGTGTCTGGTAATTCTACCCAGTTTTGATCTAAAGGAATGGTTTCATTACATTTTCCACATATTTTTCTTGGTGGAACAAAGACATCTCCACATTTGGGGCATTTATTTCCAATAATTTTCTTATTTTCAAGAGCATCATAGAATTTATCCATATATCGACCAACCCAAAATGCAAATTCTGCTCTTATAAGCCCCTTATTAGCAACAACTATTTTTTCTTCACTCATATTAAGTTTTTTTTCTATTAATTTTAATATGATTATAAATATGAATTAACCATTTAAATAATTTTGAAATCATTTAAAGTCCTTTATTTCTGATATATTGGGTATTTCCAATTATTCGAAAAATTAGTTTTATAAATTGAATTAATAAATTAATAAATCAATTTTTTTCTAAGAATATTTAAAAAATTCAATATTACCATTCAAAGAATTAATTTACATTTTAAGAGATGATTGAATTGGATAATAAAAAAGGCCAAGTGCAATGTATTAATGATGAAATACTTGAAAAACTTTCTCTAAAGAATCGCTATAAGTTCTTGAATTACAATTTAATGTCATATTTACCAAAAGAACAATTTGATTTTCTTAAGAAAGCTCAGAAGTTTTTTATTGGGTTTGAAAAGAAGCATAATATAACCCATAACGAAGATTTTTATGATTGGATTCCCGAGGTTGGTAAGGAAGGTTTGGTTACTCGAATGAATAAATTTGAAATTCTTGATTTGAATTATGAGCCACACGGATTAACATCTGAATTCATGAGAACATTAGCTTCTGATTTTTTTGATCCTCAATTTACTATGGGAATGGGAGCTAGTGTTTTAGCAATTAATCCACTATTGATACATCATGAAGATAATGAAATTCGTCTAAACGCGTTAAAAGAATTAGTTACTGGACAAAAAAATGGGTGCATTTGTATCACAGAACCTGAAAGAGGTTCTGATGCAGTTCATATGCTTACTACATGTGATCAACAAGAGGATGGAAGTTTTATTGTAAATGGTGAAAAGATATACCAAACAAACGGGCCAAAAGCAGATTGGGCAGTAGTTTATGCAGTTACTGAAAAAAATAACGGAAACACAATGGCTCAATTATTAGTTGATACATCATGGGAAGGCTGGAATGTCGAGAGGGTTAATATTCCTTGGACACCCAGAATTTATATTGGTAAAGAAACTTTCATAAATTTAAGAATCCCTCCAGATTATGTTTTGGGCAAACCAGGTCAAGGTAGAGAGCATTTATTTGAAGGACTCAATATAGAGCGATTAGGAATTGTGCTTCTTAACACAGCAGAAGCTTGGAATGCAGTATCTCATGCTATGATATATGCTAATATGAGAAAGCAATTTGATCAAGAAATTCTAAAATATCAAGGAGTTGGATTTCCTTTATCAGATTTGTGGGCTGAAACGATGAATCTAACTTTATCAGCTTTAAATGTATGCCAAATGGTTGATAAAAAAATGGAACAATTTGGAACCCTACCTAAAGAATTTAGTTTAGCGTTAATGTCTACAGCTTCTCAATTAAAATCTATAAGTGCTAAATTGAGTGAAAGAACAGCTTATGAGTGTGCTAATCTGATGGGTGGTGCAGGTGTGTGTGATAATACATTAATGCAAGATTTACTTGGTGTAACTAGAATTCAGGAAATTGGGGGAGGTACAAGGCAAATTCAACAATATATAATGAGTTTAACCTTAAGACAATTATTTAAACTGCTTTAACTTACTTTCTTATTTTTTTTATTTGGCTTTTTTTTCTAATTTTAATCCAATTTTCTTGAATAACAATCAAAATCAACAATAATGGTGATATATTTTTTGAAGAGTCAAAATCATTAGAAAAAAAAATGTCAATTTTTATAAGTTTTCAAATTGAATTTAAATAATTAGCTATAATATTTTAAAAAAAAAAATAAGAAGTGTTAAAATTAATGAGTCAACAAATGGGTAATGAAAAATTTTGGCTTAAGTCCTATGATAAACATGTCCCTCCAACTTTAACATACCCAAAAGAAGATCTTGGGACAATGTTAACCCAAAGTATGAATAAATATGCTGATAAAGTAGGGTTTTATTTCATGGACCGCACTTTTCTTTTCAAAGAGATATTAGAATATTCTCAGAAATTTGCCACTTTTTTACAAAAAAATGGGTTAAATAAAGGTGACGTACTAGCAATTTGTCTTGCGAATTCTCCTCAATACCTGTTTTCCGTTTATGGAACATATATGGCGGGAGGTACGGTTACAGGATGTTCACCACTATTGAGTCCAGAAGAAATGGTATATCAAATGGAAGATTCAGGTGCTAAATTTTTAGTTACTTTGGATATTCTTCATGAAAAAGTCTTTTCAAAGATCTATGATCGCTTACCTAATTTGAAAGTAATAATTCCAACGAATATTTCAGAATTTATGGGATTTGGGGGATTTAAAGTATTTATGGGAAAATTAATCAAAAAGATCCCTAAGGGTAATATGATCCCTTGGCCAGGAAAAACTGTTGTTCCATTTTTAGAGGCATTAGATACTAAAATAGATTTGAAAAAAGTCGATATTGATCCAAATAAAGATTTAGCCTTGATACAATATACAGGAGGAACTACAGGACTTCCTAAAGGAGTAGATATTCTTCACTCGAATTTAAGGGCAAATATTCATCAATTTGATGTCTGGCTCAATAGAGAGAAGGGTAAAGAAATACTTATTTCAGCATTTCCTTTCTTTCACGTTGCTGGATTCCTTATAGGACTTTTTTTGCCCTATTTAGGTGGAGCACAAATCTTAATTGCAAATCCAAGAGATACTGACCATATCATAAAGGAAGTCATTGATAAGAAACCTACGAGCTTTGGACATGTACCTACTCTGTTTTTAATGGTTCAGAACAATCCAATGTCGAAAAAAATCCCACGAGAAGTATTAGATAATATTTCATTATATGTTAGTGGAGCAGCTCCCTTTCCACCAGAGGCAATAAGAGAATTTGAAAAACAATTCCACAGTGAGAATAAATTTGTCGAGGTTTATGGAATGACTGAAACTGCAGTATTAGTAACCGCTAATCCAATGTTTGGTGAAAAAAAAATTGGAAGTGTTGGACTGCCATGGCCAGATACAGATATTAAATTAATAGATACTGACTCTGGAGAAGAAATAAAAGAGATTGGGCAGCCAGGAGAAATTTTGGCTAAAGGTCCTCAAGTTGTTAAGCAATATCATAATAAACCTGAAGCTACAGCAGCTACTTTTGATAAGGAAGGTTATATTCACACTGGTGATGTCGGTGTTTTTGATGAAGATGGCTATTTAAAAATCGTAGATCGTACAAAAGATATGCTTATTGTAAGCGGCTTTAAAGTATACAGTGTTCACGTTGAAGAAGTAATGACTAAACATCCTGATATTCAAATACTAGCAATTATAGGAGTTCCTAATCCTGATAGACCTGGAGCTGAAATTGTCAAAGCAGTTATTCAGTTAAAAGAAGGTGTTGAAGCAACTGACGAAGTTAAAGATAACATTAAAAAGTATGCTGAGGAAAAGCTCTCAAAATATGAAGTTCCCAAGATCTGGGAATTCCGCGAAGAACTACCTCTTACGATGGTAGGAAAAGTTTTAAAGAAAGCATTACGAGAAGAAAAAGAATAAAGAATTGAATAATCAAACTATTTTTTATATTTTTTCCTAAAATTGGCTATAGAATTAAGTATAAATATTCAAAAATTTAAAAATTATTCAATATTAAAAATAAATTTTAATTCTAATTATGCGAATAGAAGATTTTGAAGATGTTATTTATGAAAAAGAAGATAATGGAATATGCACAGCAATGATTTCAAGACCTGAGGCAAGAAACGCTGTAACTTATATTAGCTTCTTAGAATTATATTATGTTTTAGAAGACATGGAACAGGATAAAAATGCTAAGGTGCTTATACTCACTGGAGACCCTAAAGGAAATGCTTTTACATCTGGAGGATTTTTTAAACCCGAAATGATGGAACAAATGAAAAAATATCCAGAAATTGACCTTATGGATATTGCTCAAAAAAAATTATGCATGAAATTTTGGAATTTTAATAAACCTGTATTGGCTGCTATTAATGGAATGGCTATTGGAGGTGGAATTACAATGCCCCTAGCTTGTGCTGATTTAATTTATATGGCTGAAGATGCTTGGTTAGGTTTTTTCTTCTCAAAAAATGGAATTATTCCTGAGTTTGCCTGTTCATTTCTTTTACCATTACTGGTTGGATTTCAAAAAGCAAAAGAAATATGTTATTTTGCGGAAAAAATCACCTCACAAGAAGCCCTTAAACTTGGTCTTGTGAATAAAGTATTGCCATCAGAAGAATTAATTCCATACACGAGAGACCAAGCAATAAAATTAATCCCTCCAAAGGGTGCAAGTTTATCTTTAAAATTGATGAAAAAGACGATGCATGCTTATTTTAAAGATATAATAGATAAAACACTAGATTTAGAGAATCGAGGACTAAGAAAAACTTTTGTTTCGAAAGATTTTAATGAATCTATGAAAGCTATTAAAGAAAAAAGAGATCCTGTGTTTATAGGACGCTAAATAAAATTTTTAGTGAATCCCATACAATTATTACCTTCAATATATTTTTTCTTATTTGTAAAAATTATATTTTCAGAATTAAAATCTATAATTTTAAAAGTTATCTCATAGAATTATTTTTTATGAATGATAGTTTTTATGATGAAAGTAGAGTATTAGACACTTATCCTGTCATTATTATTGGCGCGGGACTCGGAGGACTTGGTGCTGCCTGTCAGCTTGCTTCAGTAGGGAAAAAAGCACTATTACTAGAAAGACATAACGTTCCTGGTGGTTTTGCATCCTCTTTTGTAAGAGGTAGGTTTGAATTTGATAGTGCCTTGCATGAATTGAGTGATATTGGGACAGAAGACAATAAAGGTAGCTTATATCGATTTTTAGAGAGAATTGGTGCAATTCCTGACAAAATTCAGTTTAAACAAATCCCAGAATTATATCGAAGTGTATTTTTGGATGGATATGATGTTACCATACCTATTGGATTAGAAGAGTACACAGAGAAATTAATTGAATTATTTCCTTCAGAGAAGAAAGGAATTGAAAATTTTATTGATATGTGCCAGAAAGTGTTAGAAGGAATACAATTTATGATAAAAAGAAGAGGTCAATATTCACCCACAGAAATGCTTAAAGAACATCCATGGCTTATTCGAGTTTCGGGTATTACTTTATCAGAACTATTTAAGAAGTTTTTTACTGATAAGCGATTGATTTCAGTTATTGCACATTTATGGGGATACCTAGGGGTACCTCCATCTAGATTAAATGCGTATGCATATATTGCTATGATAATCACTTTTTTAAAATGGGGTGCAGCTTATCCAGTCGGACGATCACATGCATTAACCACTGCTATGGTTAAGGCTCTCGAAGAATTTGGTAGTGAGATAAGATATAATGCCTTAGTAAACAGAATAATTGTTGAAGATGGTAGAGTTAAAGGGGTGGAACTTCTCAATGGAGATGTATATAAATGTAAAGCAGCAATTTCAAATGTTAATCCGATTTGCACAACTATGAAAATGCTTCCTAAAGACATTGTTCCAGATAGTTATAAAAAACAAATATATGCTCCTGAAATAGGACCATCAGCATTTTCAGTATATTTAGGGCTAAATGCATCCTATAAAGAATTAGGGTTGAACGCACACGAGATGACTATAAGTGAATCAGATGATATGGATAAAGCATATGAAACATTTGCAAAATTGGAACCACCTAAATATATGGTAGCTGGTTGTTATAATCACATATATGAAGATATCTCTCCTCCGGGAACAACAGAACTTTGTATTACAACATTGCAAATGGGTAAAGTGTGGCAATCAATCTCACCAGATCAATATATTAAAGTAAAAGATTATCTTGCTGATAAGATGGTTGAGATAATTGAAAAGACAATTTGTCCAAACATTCGTGAATATATAGAAATAGCTGAAACAGCAACACCTTTAACATATTACCGATATTCAAAAAATATGGAAGGAGCTATATATGGTTATACCCAAGATCTATTAGATAGCCCTAATCTCAGATTAAAAAGCCGTGGACCGATTCCAGGGCTATATCAGTGTGGGGCTTGGACAAATATTGGTGGTGGATTCTCAGCAAGTATTCTTAGTGGTAGAATTGCTGCAGGAATGTATCTACGAGATGATAAAGAAGGGAGGTGGTAAAAATGGATAATGAAATAATGAAAGACGTTAAAAAATATCAGAAGCTTGAAAAGTTAAAGAAGTGGAGAGATGAAGTTCAATCTATACCTTGGTACTTTGATGGATTGGAAAACCTATGTGATCGAATTCATCCAGAAAAACAATTTCTCCAAGTCACAGACATAAATGAATTATCAAAGGATACTAAATTATTCCGCTTCATATCAGCAAAATCTAATAAACCTTTAGCCCCATTCAGAGCTGGTCAATACATCGGATTCATAGTCGAAATTAATGGTGTTAGAACATCTCGTCCATTTTCACTAGTTTCATCTCCAAATCAACTGGCATATTATGAATTAGGAGTAAAAAGAAAAGAGGGCGGTTTTGTAAGCATTCATCTACTTGATAACATAAAAGTTGGAGATATATTAGAAGCAACAGAGCCATTAGGTGATATGTATTATAATCGTATTTTTCATGGAAGAGATTTAGTGTTCATTGCAGGAGGCTCCGGAATAACCCCATTCATTTCAATGTTGAGAGATATTAGTGAACAAAACTTAAAATTGAATGTATGGTTGTTTTATGGATGTTTAACAGAGGAAGATATTTTATTTAGAGACATCCTTAATGATATACAATCACGACGACCAAATATTAGAATTCAATATATCCTCTCTGAACCTGAAAAAAGTTGGAGTGGTGCATGTGGATTTATTACAAAAGATAAAATTTTAGATGAAATAAAATCCGCTCAGAATAAATTCTTTTATATAGTTGGAAATCGAGCAATGTATACCTTTATTAAAAATCAATTAGAAGAATTAAAAATTCCTAAACATCGAGTAATCTTTGAATTGTTTGGAGTTCCCGATGATGTTACACAGACAATGGGATGGCCAAAAGAAATTAATGAAAATAATAGAATAAAGATCAGTGTAGAATTCATAAAACAAGGAAAAAAAGTTAAAGAGATTATAGAAGCAGCTTGTGTTGAACCACTATTAAATAGCCTTGAGAGACAAAAAGATTTAGGTTTAATAATCAATAATGGATGTCGCTCAGGAGCTTGTGCTTTATGTCGGACTAAACTTAAATCTGGTAAAATTTTTATGCTTCCAGAAGTGACAATGAGAGAAATCGACCAAGAATTTGGTTTTATACACCCCTGTGTATCCTATCCTCTTACTGATATTCACATAGATCTAACAGTGACCTAATTAACAAAATTGAAATCTTAAATTATTTTTTGATAAATTATATAATTAATCTTAATTAATAGAATGGTATAATTTTAAAATGAAAAACTGAAGGGAAAAAAAATGAAAGTGAAAGTGTTATCGGAAGAATGGGTTGAAGCTGTTGCTAAGGCTATAAATAATAATCCGAACTATAAACCGACAGCGCTTACTTGGGAAGGAAATATGCTTCTTGTTTTCGAACCTAGTGGCAATTTAGATCATGAAGTGAGAGTACTTCTTGAATTGTATCATGGAGAATGTACAGGAACTAGATTAATACCAGAAGGAGAAGAAATAGAAACGGAATATATAATGTCTGGACCTTATGTTAATTTTGTATCAGTTGTGAAAAAAGAAATAGATCCAATTCGAGCTATAATGTCTGGAAAGTTAAAACTTGAAGGTGATATGGCAAAATTAATGCGGCATGCTAAAGCAGCTTTAGAAATGGTAAACAGCTTTGCAAATGTAGATACAGAATATATATAAAGATACTCTAATTTTACTTTTTTTTTAAAGAAATTTTAATCAATTGTTATGTGAAAAAATATGTGGTTTTTTACTAGTCCAAATATAATTTATGGAGAAGATAGTCTAGATTTTATCCAAAATATCAAGGGAAAAAAATGTTATATTGTTACTGATAAAATTATCGAAGAATTAGGCTATCTCAAAATATTAACAGAAAAATTAGAAAAATTCGGCAAAGATTTTCAAGTTTTTAATGAGGTTATTCCAGATCCTAGAGAAGATGGCGTCTTAAAGGCGAGAGAACAGTTTATAGCTTATTCTCCAGATTTAATCATTGCTTTAGGTGGAGGGTCCGTAATAGATACCGGAAAAACAGCTTGGGTTTTATATGAATTTCCAGAATTGAACATTGGTGATATTCATCTATTTAGATCTGATTTGTATGAAACAGGTAAAAAAGCTAAATTTGTAGCAATACCAACTACTTCGGGAACAGGTTCAGAAGCAACAAATGGAACAATAATTTCTCGATTGGAGGACGGTATATGGAAGAAGTTTATTTATGCTCATAGGGGAATTACTCCTACTTATGCTATAGTTGATCCTATATTTCCGAAAGGAATGCCTCGAGAACTAACAATTAATACTGCTTTTGATGCATTATCACATGCTATTGAGGGAATGGTATCTAATTGGAAGAATGAGTTCTCTAATGGAATTGGCTTAAAGGCTATAGATCTCATTTTTAAATACTTGCCAATTATCTGTAAAGATAGCAAGAATATGGAAGCTAGGGATTATCTACACCAAGCAGCAACCATGGCAGGTTTAGCTTTTAGTAATTCTCAAGTTCATATTGGGCATGGTATGGGACATGCATGGGGAGCAGTTTTCCATACTCATCATGGAAGAATAGTTGGAGTATTACTCCCATATATCACACAGTTTTGTTTAAATAATCCAGATAAAGAAAATGATACTCTAGGAATATGCTCTAAGATAGCTAAGCAACTAGGATGGGCTAAATGGGATGATGATAATAAAACTGCCGCTTTTAAGGTTATCGATAAAATTAAAGAGTTACAGAATGAGGTTGGTTTTCCAACAAAATTAAAAGATATGGAAATCACTAGGGAGGAGTTAGAAAATAATATTGAAATGTTAGTTGCTTGTTGTTTTGAAGATGCTACTGCTGTAATGACACCTAGAGCAATTACCGATGAATACTATCGAAAAATCTATGAGTACGCATTCGAGGGGAAAGATATTGACTTTTAACCTTATTTTTTTTATTAAAATAAGGAGAATTTTATCATGAATTCATTGAAGGGATTTATAGGTAAACTTCTTTCAGTTAATCTTAGTGAAAAAGAGATTTCTGAAGAATTATTGAATGAAGAAATTGCCAAAGATTTTCTTGGTGGCGCTGGATATTGTTGTCGGTATCTCTATGATTATATCGATAAAGATACAGATCCGTTATCTCCAGATAATATTTTAATGTTTATGACAGGGCCATTCTGCGGTTCTACTATTCCAACAACTGGTAGATTTGTTGTATGTGCGAAATCACCATATACAGGAATCTGGGGTGAATCTAACTGTGGGGGCTATTTTGGTCCAGAGCTTAAAAAAGCGGGATATGATGGAATTATTATAAAAGGTGCTTCAGAAAATCCCGTGTATCTTGAAATTACAGAAAATGAAGCAAAAATCAAAGATGCATCATTTTTATGGGGAAAAGGGATACTAGAAACTTCAAAAACTTTAAAAGAACAATCCGGTTCAAACTTGACAAGGATAGCTTGCATAGGTCAAGCAGGTGAAAATTTAGTAAAATATGCCATCATTGCTTCTGAAGAAAAAGCAGCTGGAAGAACGGGAATGGGAGCAGTAATGGGATCAAAAAAATTAAAAGCCATCACGGTTCGAGGTAAAAAAAGGCAATTTGAAGTAAAACACTCAGAAGACTTCAAACAATCAGTTAAAAAAGCTCTGGAAGATATAAGTCAAGCCTTTCCTTCTAAAATGTATAGTGAAATTGGTACTACAGCAGGAGTAGATCTGTGGAATTCAACAGGGGAATTACCTAAAAAGTATTGGACTCATGGTGATGAGTGGGAAGGCGCATATAACATTTCTGGTGTCACTGCTAAAGAGAAAATTGTTACAAGGAAATATCCTTGCTTTTCTTGTCCAATAGGATGTGCTAAAAAGGCAATTGTAAAAGAAGGAGAATATCAAACTGAAGGAGAAATAGAATCTCCAGAAGTTGAAGCTATTGCTGGTTTTGGTTCAATGATCCTAAATGATAATCTTGAATCAATTGTAAGAGCAAATGTATTATGTAATGATTTTGGAATTGACACTATCAGTAGTAGCAGCATTATAGCACTTTTATATTATTTATATGATAAAGGGATGATTAAACCAGAAAATATCGATGGTCTTATCCCGAGATGGGGAGATATTAAACCTACTTTAGAATTGCTTAAAAAAATATCATTAAGAGAAGGTATAGGAGATCTATTAGCGGAGGGATCAAATGCAGTTGGAAAAAAATTTAACATTTCTCAAGATGAGATTGCTACTGTTTATGGAATGGAAGTTCCGTACCATGATTTACGGGCTAATTTTGGTATGTCAATTGCATATGCAATAGCTGCTCCAAGAGGACCTTGTCATAATTCTTGTGATATGTTTACTATCTCATTAGGCATCCCACTAGAAGAATTTGGTATAAAAACAATAGAACGACATAGAGATGATTCAGAAATGGCTATAATGTGTGCAAGACTACAAGATTATCGAGCCCTTTATAGCTCCCTAATTATTTGTAATTTTGCCAATCCTCTACCATCAATAATTACTGAATTAGTCCAAACATGTATAGGTTTAGAATGTGATATCAAAAAGCTCAAAATTTTTGGTGAAAGAATTTTCATGATAAAACGATTGTTTAATCTAAAGATGGGGATTTCTCCTCAAGAAGATCGATTACCGAAAATATTACTCAATCCATTAGAAGGAACGGAAAGCGCGGGCAAATCACCTAATTTTGAACAATTAAAAAAGGAGTATTATAAATATAGGAAATGGAATATTGAAACTGGAAAGCTAAATCAAGAAAATTTGAAAAAACTAGGTTTAATAGAATTTAATATTTAGATTATTATTTCCATCTCCATTTAGGCTTAGTTTTTCTTAATTGACATAATTCAGAATTTCAAAGGAATTCTCATTGAAATCAGATTTTGAAAAATTCATTGAATTTTCATCAAAATCAGATACTAAATTTACCTTTCCATTCCAATTTCACAGAAAATTGGGACGATATTTAAAAAAATCCTAATCTTGTATCTCTTATTATTATTTGATAATAGATCCTGGAGCATCTCTAAAGCCACACATTTCCAGCGTTTTTTGAGAATCCACTAGTCGAAATTACCGTTTTTGACATAAAATCGAAAATTTTAAAAAGATTGGGAAAAAAAAAAACATTGAGAAGTAAAAAACCCTTCACCAATAATAATATCTAACTTTAGTAAAATCTATGACTTAGAAATTATTAATGAATATTATTTATATTGCAAATTTTTATCTTATATTAGATATTACTGTAAAAAATTAAACTTGGGAAAATATTCATGAACTTTAGAATTGAGAGTAAAGAACAATTTGTCGAATTATGGACTAATATTTACAACACCGAAGGTAAACCTGATTGGTCGCATATCCTCCCATATTATGACGATAAGATATATTTTCACGATTCTATTCAAGAAATTCGAGGTATAAAAGAATTTAAACCAATGACTGAACGATTAACTGAGCGATCTAAAGATTTAAAGATGAAAATTATCAACATTCTCTTTGAAGGGAACATTATTTTCTTTGAATGGGAGATGACATTAAGCTTTAAAAGGTATCCTAACTCGACCTTATTTGGAGCGAGTAGGATAACTTTAAATGAAGATGGTAAAATTATTGAACAGAGGGACTACTACGATCTCTGGGGTGATATTTTTGATAATATTCCCGGGCTCGGAAAAGGATATCGGAAGTTTATGAAGAACAGATTCGGGTGATTCGCATAAATAAATACTTAAAACCGTTTAGATGGATAGGCATGGTACGTGACATGCGTAGGAGTAAGAAAGCTGAGATTAAAGAATGTGATGAGGACTTTAGCGGACGAAGAGTGGTTATCACAGGAGCAACATCTGGAATCGGTTATGTGACTGCAAGAAAGTATGCGTCGCATGGAGCTAATCTTTTATTGATTAATCGAAATGAAGAAAAATCAATAGGAGTGTGCGAAGAAATACATCATGATTTTGGTGTTGAATGTGAATATAAGATTGCAGATTTTTCCCGCATTTCCGATGTACAAAATGTTGCTTACGAGCTTTTAAATTCAAATCTAAATATTGATGTATTTATTCATAACGCAGGTGTATTTTCAACAAAAAAAGTAATTACGGAGGATAATCTTGAACTTGGGTTCCAAGTAGATTATCTCGGGTCTTTTATTCTAACCTATATGCTTAAGGATAAATTAAAAGCTCAGGAATCGGCAAGAATCATATTTGTAAATTCCGAAGGTCACCGATTTGCTCTTTTAGGATTAAGATTAGATGATCTTGAATGGGAAGATCATCATTATTCGGGTTTGCGTGGTTACGGGCAAGCCAAATTGGCTCAAATTCTTTCAATGATTAAATTTGATGACTATTTCAAAGATAGTGGTGTTTCGATAAATGCTATGCATCCTGGTGGTGTGAAATCCAACATGGGCCAAAATAATGGGAGAAGTTATCGATTTTTTAAACGTATTTTAATCGATCCAGCGGCCAAATCACCAGAGATATCTGCTAAAGCCCTATATTATCTCGGTGTGTCAAATGAGATGGAAGGAGTGAGTGGGAAGTTTTTCCGTCTTACAGCAGAAGAAAAACCTTCACTTCCGGCATTGGATAGAGAGGTCGCAGAAGAGCTGTGGGATGTAAGTATAAAATTAGCTGGTCTTGAATGAATGAACCAGATAAAAAAATTATTGTAGTCGGGGCAGGTATAGCAGGTTTAACTGCTGCTGCCTATTTGTCTAGGGCAAAGTATGATGTCCTTTTAATTGAAAAAAATAAAGAAATTGGAGGTTTAGTTAATACCATTGAACGAGATGGGTTTTTCTTCGATACAGCTGCAAGATCGATTGAAAATTCTGGTATTGTTAAACCTTTTTTAAATGATCTAGGAATTGAACTAGAGATTATGAACAGTCCTATTTCTGTTGGGATTGAAAGCGATGTTATTAATATCAGATCGAAAGAAAGTTTGGACGACTACAAGAGCTTGCTAGAAAAATTATATCCAGAAAAGATAGAAGATATCCAAAGAATTGTCTCATTTATGGAAAAAATGATGAAAGATATGGCCATTTTATATGGGATAGATAACCCCCTTTTAAAAGATCTCAAGAAAGATAGAGCATTTCTATTTAAAGAACTACTTCCTTACTTGGGAAAGTTCCTGTTGGTTGTCCGGCGTATGAATCGCCTAGATGAACCCGTTGAAGAATTTTTGGAAAAAATGTCGTCACACAGACCTCTTACTGATATAATTGACCAACATTTTTTTAAAAATACTCCTACATCTTTTGCTATGGGCTATTTTCACGTTTATCTTGACTATATTTACCCTAAGGGTGGTACAGGTCAAATAATTAGAGCTATTGAACAAAAGATTATCGAATGGGGAGGGAAAATCCAAACTGAAACAGAAATCTCCAAAATTATACCTTCAATGAATCAGTTAATCGATATCAATGGAAATTTATATAAGTATGATTATCTCATTTGGAGTGCAGATCTAAAGACATTATACAAGAGACTTAATACAGACAATTTGGATAATAAAATTTCTCGTAAAATTAAAGAACAAAAAGAAAAATTTCTCTCCCTTCGTGGTGGAGATTCGGTATTTAGTTTGTTCATCGGAGTTGATGAACCATTAGAAAAATATAAAGCTATTTCACACGGACACTTCTTTTACACCCCATCTAAACAAGGTCTTGGAGAACATAATCGTTCGATACTAAAATCATTAATCGAAAATTTTAAAAATACATCAAAAGAAGAAATTCTACAGTGGTTAGATAAGTTTTGCAAATTGAATACATACGAAATTTCTATTCCTGCGCTTCGAGATCCCTCTCTAGCTCCAAAAGGAAAAACCGGCCTGATAATTAGCATGCTTTTCGAATTTGATTTATTTAAAAAGATCCAGGAAGCTTCTTGGTACGAGGAATTTAAAATAGAGGTTGAAAACCGTATTCTAGAGACTCTTTCGAGTTCCATCTACCCGAATATAGAGGAGAAAATTCTCTTCCGTTTCTCTTTTACCCCTTTATCTATTTTAGACAGGGTAGGTAGCTCTGAAGGAGCAATTGTGGGTTGGTCATACGAAAAACCAGTTCCTGTAGTAAATAGACTTCTTAAGATCTATAGTTCTGTTAAAACACCAATACCCAAGGTCTTAAAGGCAGGTCAATGGGCTTATAGTCCTGCTGGAATTCCTATCGCAATTCTTACTGGCCTGCTTGCCGCTCAAAAAATTATGAAAAATAAAATTTAAATTAATGGGTATAGCTTCGTTCTGGAGTACCCGTTGCGATCCTTACCCTACAGGATTGGCAGCTGCCAATAAGTTAATGAAAAATAAAAAATGAGGTTTTTACCCAAATATATAAAGTCTTAGCAGTAGATATAGAATTATAATACTAAGTACTACATAACAACTTATAAACATTGCATAAATGGGTTTTTTTATATCATTACCTGACATGGATTTAAATCCAGTTCCACCAAGGAAAGCCTTTGTTTGAAGATCTAAGTCTTTTTCATTTTTAACCGTATATTTTTCCAGGTCTTGCTTAATAATGAAATGCTGACTGTATGGAAAGATAAGTGCGTTTACTGGCTTAACAGGATCAATAATATTAGTCAGATAGGAGTTTGCCTTGATTGAAACATGGTCTAAAGGGATGTTTATGCCTTCTCTTATCATATTAGGGTCAAAAAGCAGGCTGAAGGGCTCTGAAAAATCACTTTTTAGCTCTCCGCCATAATCGACAATAAGGTTTCCTTCAATCCATAGAGATTCGTCCAATTCCCTTGAACCATCTTTTTCTAAGTCGACCGACACAACGAATTCTTTATTGTTGGAGGTATTCTTAATATCAACCAGTAATTCCCCTAAGTATGTGGTTGTAAACACGGCGGGATCACAAGTGAACCCATAAAATCCATTCTTTGGGTCATAGCTGTTAGTATTCGTTTCATAATCACAAATAATCCAAGATAACAACCCAGTTTCTTTGTTGCGAGCAATAATATAAAACTCAACTCGCATGCCTATAAATCCTGATGTTCGAGCGGTAAATACGCTTGCAATTGCCATAGGAATCTTTGCATCGTTCTTAAAAAATGAGGTCTCTGCTAGTTCATATCCCTCGGGGAGCATATCTTGCGCTGCTGAAGTATTTGTTATCTTAAAACATAGGAATAAACTATAGGGATCTACTATGAAACCCATGTAAGGAATTCTTTTCTGGCCGCTCTTTGTAAATTTATGTTGTATTTTTTTAGGAAGAGATTTACTGAAGCTGCTCAAAAAACTAATAGCAGTTACATCTTTAGGCTTTACAAGAGATTCTGTCTTTTTTGCAAAATTCCTATATTCTTCTTGGTCCATTTTTATTATCCTTTTATTTTTTTTTCAAATCCATCTTCATAGATTAATTAACAATAAAATAAATAGTAAAATAAAGATCATCATAAATAAAGAGATTCCAATTAATAACATTTTCTGTATACCTCTTGTCGAAAAGGTTTTCATTTCTTTTATATCTGCAATTTTGTTATAATTCTCGATCATGTCATTGATATCTTTGATATAGGTGCGACAGCCTGGACTGTCGGC
>JBHLPN010000171.1:0-6866 GCA_048939445.1 Promethearchaeota archaeon
ATATTTATATTACCAGGATATCCAACTTCTGCCTTAAGTTGTTATTATGTGTTTATTGACAATTTCTTAAGAAAAATCTCTGGTTATCCTTTAAGAGAAGCATTTTCAAAAAAATTGGAGATTGGAGAGAGAATATATAGTTCTGTTGGTAGACATGAGTTTAAAGCTGTTAAAATACAAGAAGATCAAGGAGTTAAGAAAATCTACCCTATTAAAACAGGTTCAGAAGCTTTTAAAACCATGGTAGAAGCTAAGGGTTATATAGAAATTGATGAATTAGAATCAATTATAGAAAAGGGAGATAAGAGAAGAGTATATTTCTTTTAAAAATTTTTTAGATAATTAAAAAAAGTTGATTTAAATGAAAGTAAATCCAAAAATTCCCGAGGAGCATAAAAAAAAAGCACCTAAAAGAATAAATTTAGCGTTAATCATTGTAAGTACGAGTCGATTTAATGAGAATAAATCTGGAGAAACAAGCTCAGATAAAACAATCCCAAAAGTAAAGCGATTATTACAAGATGAAAAATCAATTTCATTAACCTTTACCAGAATTATACCTGATTCAGAAGATCATATAAAAAGAATCACATTACAATTATTGAAGGATCCTACGATTGATTCAATCATATTTAGTGGAGGAACAGGATTATCAGCAAAAGATATCACATATGAAACCTTAGAACCTCAGTTAGAAAAAAAATTTAACGGTTTTGGAGAACTTTTTAGGTCCCTTTCTTACAATGAGATAGGTACTTCTGCGATGTTATCTAGAGCAACTGCTGGTATTTTAAAAGGAAAAAAAAAAAATGCTGCTATTTTTTTACTGCCAGGGTCTCCTAATGCTGTGAGATTGGCTTTACAACATATAATAATCCCCGAATTAGGGCATATTTTATACTTAATTAATAAAAAAGAGTGAGATCCTTTGGAAAAACTTCGAAAAATTGGATTTTCCAAACTAACGCCATTGAAAGATGCTTTAGATATTCTATTCTCGCATATTGAAACTAATGATTCTGAAGAAATTAAAATTGAAAATGCGTTGAATCGTATTTTGGCAGAAGATGTCATTAGTGTCATTGATATACCTCCTTTTGATCGATCTGCAATGGATGGTTATGCTATTAAAGCAGAAGATTCATTTGGCGCATCTCCTAGAAATCCTCAGGAAATTAAACTTATTGGAACCATTGAAATTGGTGAATTTTCAAAACTTGAAATTAATAAAGGCGAAGCAATAAGAATTTCTACTGGAGCACCAGTTCCAGAGAGTTCTGATGCAATTATCAAAATCGAAGATACTGAAATAGAAAATGATTCGATTAAACTATATACATCAATCGTTCCAGGAAAAAATATATCAAGGAAAGGCGAAGATATCAAGAAAGGAACTCTTGGTTTAAGTAAGGGTACGGAATTAAAAGCTGAACATATTGCACTCTTAACTTCTTTAGGTTTCAACAATGTAAAAGTAAGAATTAAACCAAAATTAAGCATTTTTTCTTCTGGAGATGAATTAATTGAACCAGGGGCCCCCCTGAAGCCTGGGAAAATTTACAATTCAAATACTCCAATGATATCAGCATTAATAAATCTTTATGGTGGTTTAGTTCTTAGAGGTGAAACAATAAAAGATGATAAAGATGCAATAAAAAAGAGATTAGTTGAAACAACAGAAGATTCTCAGATTATAATCTTTACTGGAGGTACTTCTGTTGGTACCAAAGATTATTTACCTGAAATTATTGAGGAGGTTGGGACAATTTTAACACATGGTATTGCAATGAGACCAGGATCCCCAGTATTATTAGGGTCCCTAAGTAAAACTCTAATTTTTTGCCTGCCTGGTACACCTGTTGCAGCATATGTTTCATTTTTAAGAATTGTTGGACCTGCCATTAGGAAAATGTTAGGATGTATTATCTTAGATCCAAGAATTGAAATTGCTGCAATTATCAATAAGGATGTTCCAGTTTCAAGTTTAGGCATTTTACATTATTTAAGAGTAAAAGTAGAAAAAGAAAGGAATAATTTTATAGCTAATCCCATTAAATTAAAAGGATCTGGTGTTATTACTTCATTAACTCACTCTGATGGAATAATTGAAATCCCACCAAATCAAGAGGGATTAAAAAAGGGAGAAAGAGTTATTGTAAAACTTTTTCCTAAATGATTGTCATCTTTCTTAAATTTTTCATTAGTCTAAAGTTAAAGAATGATAAATATCTTCTATTTATTTGACGAATTCGATAATTAAAACCAAAAATTTCATGAAAAATCTTTCTTATTAGGTATAACTAAAATGATGAATTCCTCTTTAAATTATAACTAAAAAATGTAAATTTAACAATTATTTTTCTTCAAATAGTAAACAAACCTGAGGTATCATTAATGGCTACAATTATAGATTTGATAACACCCACCTTTTTAGCATTTAGAGAAGGATTAGAAGCCACTTTAGTTGTTGTAATTTTACTTTTATATTTGAAAAAGACAAATCAACATAAATATAATAAATTTGTTTTTGTCGGTGCTATTTTAGCAATACTTTCAAGTATACTTTTTGCTATAGTTTTTTCCATTGTATTTGGAGGATTTTCAGGGATTTTAGAGGAATTATTCGAAGGATACACCTTTATTATATCAGGTATTTTCATTATTACTCTTATATTTTGGGTTAGTAAAGAAGGTCCAAAAATGAGGGCTTATCTCGAAGAAAAAGTGGAGGAATCCATTAAAGCGAATAAAATATTCTCAATTTCAATATTAACCTACATAATTATCATTCGGGAAGGTATTGAATTGGTACTTTTATTATCAGGCACATCATCAATAGCATCAATTACTCAGAGTGTTAGCATCATTGGATCTATACTAGGTCTGGCAATAGCTGTAATTATAGGAGTTTTAACCTTTTATGGTATCAGAACAATTAATCTTTCAAAATTTTTTAAAATTACGAATGTGATTCTTATTTTATTTGCCGCAGGCTTAATTACTTATGGTGTTCATGAGTTAATTGAAGCAGGTGCTATAAATCCAATTATAAATGAAGTATGGAATATCAAACATATCTTACCCGAGTCATTTCCAGATGGGAATCCTGCCACTCCAGAATGGCTTGAAATTATTGGTTCCCTGTTAAAAGCATTATTTGGTTATAATGCAAATCCTTCATTATTAGAAATAATCATATATCCAAGTCTCCTAATATCAATTGGTTTAATTTCATCGAAATTGTGGAAGCGAACTAATGATCTTGTTTTGATGAAAATGGAAGAAAAAAAACTAGAAGTCTCCTTAGATTAATTTTTTTTTCCTTAGGATTGTTCAATGAATTTTTTTTTCTTCTTAATAGTATATTCTTTTAAAATTTCAATGATCTCAGAAAATTTCCTGTAAAAATCTCTTCCATAAAAAATCTTAAATGATTGCTGAAAATTCTCGCCAATAAAATTTAATTCATGGATTTTTACAGTCTTTTTATCATATTTACTAGGAATTTTCAATTCAATTATATCAAAATCAGACCAATTAACCTGAAATAAGGGATTAGGGGGTACTAAAATTTGAATAAAATTATCAGAAATTATAAATTTCCTTAATTTTGAAGTACCGTGAAGGAATACTTTAAAAATTGGAATCATAGTAAGTCCGATTATTATCCATATAATTATTAAAGCTAACAATGCAATCAAACCTCCAATAATGATTATCACACCTATAGATGCAAAAATCATGATTAAAAGAAATACAATAAGAATTGGTATTAAAACAAATCTTAGGCCTTTAACACTTTCGGTAATTTCAATTTGTCCTAATATATATTGAGTTCTGCTCATACTCAAGTCTTTCTGATAAATTTTATTCTCGATATAATAAATAACTAACCCAATAATTACAAATACTCCTGTCCCAAGAGATATTGAAATAAGATTAAATAAATTCAAATTTGTAAATAGAACTATCAACAAAACGAAAATCATGATTAGTACAAAAATAGAATAACAAGAGAAAAAAGGATGATTATTAAAAAATTTGTTTTTAGCTTTTAATAAATTTCGATCTTTCAATATTTATCAACTTTATTATAGAATTTACTCTCTAAAGACTAATGATTATTCTTACATATTTAAATTTAAATTAAACTGTTTATATCAAATAACCTATTTTTTAAAGAAAAATTATTTTAGAAATGGATAATTCTTATAATTATGGTTGATACAACCAAATTAGTGAAGGAAATACAAGAGAAATATAACATCATCGGGAGAACCGAAGAATTAAGACAAATTGTTTTAGCTCATGCAGTAGGTAAAAACATATTGTTAGAAGGTAATGTGGGTGTCGGTAAAACCACATTAGCTAAAGCTGTTGCAGAATACTATGGTTCTAATGATTCTAACTTCTATAGAGTAGATTGCAGTGAAGAATTACTTCCTCATAATCTTGTGGGATATTTTGAACCACCCCTAGTAATTGCGAAAGGTTATGTTGAAGATTCTTACAGATATGGACCATTAACCTTAGCTATGATGAATGGTGGATGTTTATTCATCAATGAAATAAATCGGATGCCGGAGAGCACTCAAAATTCATTGTTAACATCATTAGATGAGGGGATCCTTGAAATACCTAAACTAAAAACAATAAAAGCCCATACAGACTTCTTTGTTATAGCAACTCAAAATCCAACAGCACATGTTGGAGTTACTGTATTAGGAGAAGCTTTAAAAGATAGGTTTATATGGATCAACTTGAATTACCAAAGTCCTGAAGAGGAAATTTTAATTATCAAACAAGAGGCCAATTTAAATCGTAGCAATGCTGAAAAAATAGCTGTAATCTCCCAAAACATTATTGAAACGACGAGAGACAGCACCTCAATCCGTAGGGGAAGCTCTATTAGGGGTGCAATCGATTTAGCCACCTTAATCAATCAATATGATAATGAGAACAGTTCTAAAAACTGGATTGAAGCTGCGGTAATGGCATTATATAATAAAATTGAGCTCGAGGATGGATTAACTCAATCCAAAAGAGAAGTAATCACTAATCTTGTATTAGCAGTGCTAAATAAATCGGATTTTCAATAATCGATGATTTCTCTAAGGAAGAATCCGAGGAGATTGAGAAAAGGCTGCATGTTAGGCTTACTGAAAGTCGACCCGATAAAGAGATTTTAAAATATGAAATAATTCGGAAAAAGAAGAAAAAACCAGATTATTATAAACATTTAGCCAATACCTTAGATTATAAGCAAATTAAAGAACTAACTTATCTGGCAATACAGTATAAAAACCTTGAAGCACTCATGGGATTACTCAAAGCAAATGTGTATGCTTCTACTGATGCTTTAGATACCGAGGAAGGAGTAAAATTTTTCTCGGAAAAAGCTGCAGAGTCGGGAGAATTCATGCCAGAGATCTACTTTTTTATAAGACGTCCCATTTCTGAGAAATATAAATCAATTTTTCGGCGTTTAGCACGCCAGAGTATTTTAAACTTATCTTTAAAAATAACAAGTAGAGGAATAAGAGGTCAATTCAAGAAAACTGTTCCTTATTATCAAATAGGTATGCCTGAATTTAGTATGGATGAAACTATCCAACATAATCCACTGAAAATCTATGAAAAGAATCTAAATTTTAAAGATATCTATGGGATTGAAAGAAAAAGACAGAAAAGAAAAGTAGTGTTAATTTTAGACACTAGCGGAAGTATGTATGGTCGGTTACTTCTTAATGCAGCCCTTACAACCTCAGTATTAGCTTATAACATGGAGAAAGAGGATTTCGCTATTGTATTATTCAATTCAACCGCTATGGTTATGAAAAAAATAAATCAAAAAAAAAATATCATCTCTATTATTGATGATATTTTGGATTCTGAAGCGGTAGGTTTTACAAATATTTTTATTGGATTAGAAAAGGGATTAAAAGAACTAGGCAAAATAAAAGAAAATCGAAAAAGCCGTTTTGGTATATTAATTTCCGATGGAAATTACAATCGTGGTGATGATCCTATAATTTTGGCAAAAAAGTATCCGAAATTGCATGTCATTGGAATGCCTGCTGAAAATGATGCTGATCAAGGCATTAAAACATGCCGTGATATTGCTAAAGCTGGAAGAGGTAAGTTTTATGCAGTAAAAGATTATAAAGAAATTCCACGAGCTTTAATAGAATTATTATCTCAAACATAAATTGAATTTAATTTTGATTTTTATTGAAAAGAAGTTAATTTAATCTTTATAATTCAATATTTATAAATAATAAAATTATTTTTATTGGATTATAACTAATAAAATGATCCTATAAATAATATAAAATCTTGAAAAAATCTTATCTTTAAAATAAAAATTGTGAGATTAATTTGGTATTCCAAGAAGAACAAAAACCTGTTTATATTTTCAAAATTTGCCTTATTGGTTCCGGGGGTGTAGGAAAAACGTGTATTGCTCAAAGATTATGTTTTAATACTTTTGATGCAAACACCCGATTGACAATTGGATTAGATTTTTACACATATGATATATCTATCGTAGTAAAAGGGAAAGAAAGATTTGTTCGGATTACAATATGGGATTTTGGGGGACAAGAGCAATTCAAAAGACTATTTAATTATTATATTGATGGAGCTAATGGTATTTTTCTTGTTTTTGATTTATCAAATATGGAAACCTTGGTGCGTTTAAATTGGTGGTACGAGCAGATAAAACAACATAGACTCCATAATCGTCCGAAAATTCTAATTGGAACTAAACTTGATTTGGTTCACGACGTGAATAAGAAGCAGGTAGTTGATGAATTAATAATTGAAAAGTTTCTAACTAATCATAATGAAAAAGACTATGTTAAGAC
>JBHLPN010000172.1:0-6851 GCA_048939445.1 Promethearchaeota archaeon
CGCACCTGTGAGACAGCTCTTTCCTGAGCCCGCAGTCCCTATGAAATAATTTAATAAAATTTTTTTACCCTCAATTAAATTAACAAATCCTAATAATAATGTAATACTGGATAAAAATAAAAGATTTATCAGTAATAATTAGAATCGTAATAATTCAAAAATATTTAAAAGCTCATTTATTTTTCGGAGTTTAATGAAAGAATAAAGTTATTTTGGTTTTTTTAAGTTCTCCAATGATTTTTGCTTCTTTTTTTTATTCTCTAGTCGTTTTATTTGATTATTAATAGCCTCTTGTTCTTTTTTACTTAATTCCTCATCAGAAAGTGTAATAGCTTCAAGTTCTTCCTCACTCATAGGCATTAAAATATCCTTTACATTAAATTCAGTATTCTTTTCAATAGATTTTTGAAAAATAGATTTCATTTCTTTAATTACTAGAATTTTTGCTGAAGGAGTTCCAATTTGAAGTAAATTAGGTTTTGAAGGTGGACTTCTAATCCTTTCAATGCCTGTCTCTTGACTCCTTTTGACTGGAATTGGAGGGAGATACTGGGTATTATTGAAACTCATATTCTTCAATATAACAGCTAAATTTTTTAGTTGTTCTTCAATATTCTTTAAAGTCTTATTACTTTCACTAATCATTGAAATTATCGAAGAATCTTCAGGAACATTCTCAACTCTTTTCTTTTCATATATAACAGTTCTTTTATGTTCACTATTCTTAAAATCTGTTTTGAATTCTTCATAAATTTTCTCTTGAGTAAATCTACTTCTTAGATTTTTCTTTGAGTTTAAATCCTCAAATTCAAATCCTATATAACAATCCTCATTAAATTCAATTTCTGATATTTTAAAGACTTCTCTAAATGAATGCTCAATTCGTTGACCTGAGTTTAGAAAAATATGTACACGTAAAATTTTAATTTGAAGATCTTCAAGATTATTGATTAAATCTAAATCAACAGTCAAAGCAAGTGTCTCACCGGAGTGATAAAGTTTTTTAACAGAAATAAGGTAAGGAGGTTCTTTATATAATACTTCTTCTTTTGAAATTTCAAATTGTAGATTCAAACGTTTTATATTTTTAGGGAGGTAAATCTGTTTTTCGTTCTCATCTTTTTTAAATTCTAAAAAAAGTTTCTTTTGATCGTCCCAAAAAACTTGGAACAATTCCATTATAGTTTGAAACCCTCAATCTTGTACTTAGTTCATACCATTTATCGAATTTGAAAATATTAGGCAAGTAAGTCTTAAAAATATGTTGAGATGATTAAATTATTGATTTTTAATTTTAAGCCAAGAAATTCTTATTTAATCGTTCTTTTTTCATAATATACCATAAATTCGATACATTTTTAATTTTCATATGAGAATTAACTCCGTTTATTTAGTAGAGAATTTAGAATTTTTAAAGCAACTAGATTCTGAGATAATTGATTTAATATACATAGATCCTCCTTTTTTTAGTGGAGTGGATTATAAAGAGTTTTCTGATTTATGGAATTCCCTGGAGGATTATCTTGATTTTATGATGGTAAGAATAACTGAAATGTATCGAGTTCTTAAAAATACAGGAAGCTTTTATTGTCATTGTGATCCTAATGCAGTTTTTGAAATAAAACTTTTATGCGATAAGGTTTTTGGAAGAAATCATTTCAGAAGAGAAATTATCTGGAATGTTGGGAGCGTATCAGGTTTTAAGAGCCAAGTAAAAGGTTGGGTTCGGCAACATGATACAATTTTATATTATACAAAATCTGATATATTTACTTTTCATAAACAATATACTCCTTATAAGGAAGAATATATTAAAAAAATGTTCCGATATAAAGACGAAAATGGACGTCTCTATAGAAAAAGGCGAGGAGGAAAACAGTATCTAGATGATAAGCCTGGTAATACAACAGGTGATGTCTGGAATGATATCTATTCTTTTCAAACAACAACAAGGTCAAAAGAATATCTCGGTTACCCTACACAAAAACCAGAAAAATTACTAGAACGTATTATATTAGCTTCATCAAACGAAGGAGATCTTATAGCAGATTTCTTTTGTGGAACAGGAACAACTTTAGCTGCAGCTAAAAAATTAAATAGAAATTGGATTGGAGTAGATAATAATCTAAAAGCTATTGACCTATGTAAAAAAAGATTACAAATTAGTTAAAAAATAATATAATGATTTAATAGTATTTTAGAGCGTTTAAAATTGAGTTCTGTAAAGTTTGTTGTTGCAGGTTTGATAATAAACGTAAACTTCTTTATAGATTTTTAACTGAAACAATTCTAATTCTTTTTTTTTTAAGGAGAAAACACATAATTCCAAATAAAAAAATCACAATGAACCATGATAACTCAATTATAGAAAATCCAATCAAATTTGGTGGTATTTGTGTCTTACAAGAAGAATATTTTAGTATAAATATATCAGAATCTCCAGCACCAAAACTATTAGTAGATCCGGTAACGTATATGCTTCCATTCATATCTAATGCTATTCCATACCCATCATCATACTCTAAGCCCCCCCATGTATCAAGCCAAACTAAAGTTCCGTTACAATCAAATTTTGCTATAAAAGTGTCTCTTTTATGGTCTGTTTTATTTGTCTCTCCTGGTAGAAATATATATCCTGTTAGAAATATATTACCCAAATCATCTAAAGCAATCCCAAAGCACATCTCATTATAAGGTGTGCCCCAAATGGTATTCCATAATTTTGTTCCTGTGCAGTTATATTTTATAATGTAGGTATCTATTTCACCCGCTCCATAACTATATGTACCACCAGCCAAATAAATATTAGAAGAATTATCCACAGCTATGTCATGCACCCATTCTGTATCCTCGCCACCCCAGCAACGATTCCATATAATTGTACCATTAGGGTAATATTTTGAAAGATATACATTGTTACCATCTGTTCCACTAGTATAAATAAATCCAGATTCATCTTTACCAATAACTAAGCCACCCTGTAAACTCGTATTAATTTTACTCCATATTAAGCCACCTATAGAGTCAAATTTCCATAATACAAAGTTATCCATTGTTCTTCCAGTTACATAAATATTCCCAAATTCATCCACAATTACTCCATATCCTTCATCCCACGTTGCTTGACCCCATATAGAATGCCACTGATAATTTCCGTTGGAGTCATATTTTAAAAGAAGCATACTATAACCACTTTCACCTATATGACCTGTAACATAGATATCCCCTGAAGAATCTAATGCTATATCATGTGCTGTTTCGTGTGTTGAAGTTCCCCAAAATCTCGTCCAAATTTTATTTCCATTTGTATCATATTTAATTATATAGATATCATAACCCCCAGACCCAAAACTATAGGTATCACCTGTAATATAGATAGATCCATTATTATCGATAGCAATACCACCACGTCCGTATTCAGCGCTAGAGCCCCCCCAAATATCTTCCCACTCTAAACAATAAGAAGTAGAACTCGTTTTTAAATTTAAAGTGCTTTTTTGATTAATTTTAACTTTTGGATTCAATGGAATATTAATAAGAATAGTCCCAATTACTAAAAAGAGTATAATAAATTTCTTTAAACTCTTATTTTTAGACAAATTAAAGCACTTGGTTATTGATTATATTAATTTAATAAGATTTAACCAAGAATCTTATCGATTCTCATTATTTATAAATATATTTATTGCGAACGAAACCTGTTGGATTATACAATATATTCATTTTTAATTAACTCTAAGTTAGTTTAAAGAAAAATTATTTTTGTAGAGAGAAGATATATCTAAAATTTATCTTCTTTCCTTAATTTAAATTTTTTATTCAATCTTTTTCTATTATAATTTCACTAATACCAATCCATTTTTTGGCATCATCAAGATTATCAACAATCTTTCTTTTTGGAGAATCTGCTCTATCTAATAAGATTTGGGCTTCTTTATCTAAGACGGGGTTATCTGCAACGATATAAGCAGATCTAACTAGTCTCTTATTATTTTTTTTAAGGAACTCTAGCACAATTTCAAATGATTTGAGATTTAACATAATGAAGTCTAATCCATCAACAATCACTGAAAATTTGCTTAGATCTTTTGTTTTTTCTTCAAATTCATTTATAAATTTCTGTGCTACTGAAGGTGGAAATGTACCCACTATCTTTGTATAAAGGTAATGTTCTCCTATTTTCTCAATTTTATACATAATTTAAAATTTGAAATTTGCTATCGTTATTATGTATATTTATCAAATTACCTTATTTGTTTTACTATTCTAAAGAAATTAAAAAGATTTGAGATTAAATAAACATTGAAAAGAGTACTGATTTTATACAACAAAAAAATTCTATTTACAGAATAGTTCCTATAAATTAAACTTCCTAAAGGCTTTTATCTAGAATTATTAACTGATTTTATCTTATATTGAAGCACTTTCTGTTTGCGGTTTTTGAATCAAATTATGTCTTTTCCAATCTTCTTTAGAGATTTTCCTAACTGTATTACTACTCCCACAACCTTCACATATAAGCTTATTTTCCCAATGAAGATATCCACATTTATCACAAATAAATGGATATGCTTTCTTAAATAATTTCCAATCTGCTTTAATACCACAACACCTCCAATTATAGATTCCTCACTTATCCCAAGAAAAACTACTCTAATTAATCGATTTATTAAGTTGTATAAGAAAAAACAATCAGTTAATTACTAAATTTAACAATTTATACGTTTTAACTTACATTTAAAAGGTTAAATAGAAAGAAAAACCCATTTTGGATATTATTTATTAAAATGATCGTGAAATCGGGCTTTCACGAAAATATTCAGACTATAAGTATAACTTATAAAAGGTCTAAAACACAATAAAATTGGAGAGTAAATATATATAAAACGATTTTAAACTCACCTTAAGTGAAAAAATCATAAATTATGAGTAAGTAATTATATTATATAAAAATTAAATTATTTTTTTAGAGTTGGTATTATGGGAATAGAAAGAACAAACGAAGAACAATTGGAAAAAGAAAGGTTAGAAAAAGAAAGAATGGAAAAAGAAAAGTATGAAAGAGAAAGAATTGAAAAACAAAAAATGGAAAATAAATTATTTCCAAATAATTCACTTTTTATGATTCCTAGTTGGAGTGATTTATTAGGTTATCCTACATTAGGAACCTATGTCCATCATCCTGTTTTAAAAATAGTCTCAGATGCAGTTATATTTTTTAGTGGTTATGACTATTCAATTGAGACAATAAAAGGAACACTTTATTACCTCTTTGGTTTGGGATATTATTTCCTA
This sequence comes from Promethearchaeota archaeon, assembly GCA_048939445.1. Lineage (GTDB taxonomy): Archaea > Asgardarchaeota > Lokiarchaeia > Sigyniarchaeales > SOKP01 > Loki-b32. The sequence goes on from JBHLPN010000172.1 coordinate 5,296, forward strand.
AAATTTGAATTAGAATCTGGTAAATATGTTATCGATAATAGAATATTAACAGGACTAGTGCTCCCAGACTTTGTTTATGACCACATGGCTACTTCAGGAAATATTACTTTAGAAGAAGATCGAGATGTTATCATAGCAGAAAAAGTAATTAAAGTACCTGTTGATTTGTCTTATAAATCAGAGAATCATTTAACTTTCATAAAGGGTGCATTAATGAGAAATGTTTTCATACCTAATAAAGATATATTTTTGGAGATGATGGAAAGAATCCGTAAAGACGATTCGTATCAAATTGCTAAAGATGGTCATATGCTTTTAAGTACACATTGGGATTTTTACAATCAAATTTTAGTTTCTGATAAAATGAGAGGAAAACCTGATACTTCTTACCTAGATTCAACAGCAGGATTAGATGGAATTATCATTGCAGCAGATCAACATTTACAAGAAACGATATCTCATGAAAATCTAAGTATTATAGAAGGATCTATCAATTCTTTGAAAAATATTTATTCTAATCTTGAGTTTGATCCGATGTATCTATTTTCTATATTAGAAAAGGCATCAACAATGTTAAGTTACAGTATGCCACAAATTCCTTCGATACAAAGAGAATCAATTAAAAAAAAAACATCTAAAGAATCTATTTTTGCCTCCGCAGAGGATCGGCTATATGCTTATGTCAGTTGGCCCATGCAATTTAAGAGAAAAGCAAGAAAAGAACCTCCAGTTTTACCTAGAATGGTGGAGCAACCCACGTACCTTCAGCAAAATGAGGTTCAAATTACCCCTACAAAAATACCAGACTACAAACAAGAAAAATTTCAGTTAGAAACATTAAAATCTGAAAGAGTTGAAATTAAACCATTACCTAATCCACCTAAAGCTGATGTAAAACCAATTCTATTGTATTTAAAAGAAGTTATTGAAGAAAATTACGAAATGAGATCTATTGGAAAAGCTTTTGAAATCGCTAGGGAAAGTATGAGGCAAATTGGTGTTAGCTCAACCACAACAGAACAGAAAAAAATATGGGAAATGAGCAAATATGCTAATATTTACCTGAAAAAAGAACCAAATTTTGGATTGCCATTAAAAGAAAAACAGGAATTAATTCAAAAAATAGAGCAATGGCTCTTTGAAATCGAAGAAGAAGAAAGAAAGGAAAGAGAAAGATTAGAAAGAGCTCGTTTGGAGAAAGAAAGAATAGAAAGGATGGAAAAGGAAAGAATAGAAAGAGAAAAGCGAGAAAAGGAAAGGCAAGAAAGAGAACGCTTAGAAAGAATTCGAAGAGAAAAAGAGAGATTAGAGGAAGAAAGATTGGAAAAAGAAAGATTAGAAAAAATTGAAAGAGAAAAGCAAGAGATGATCAGACTAGAAAAGGAACGCTTAGAAAGGGAGAAAGAAGAACAAGAAGCTATTGAAAGAGAAAAACTTGAACTTAAAAGATTGAAACAAGAAAGAAAACAAAAAGAAAAAGAAGCGAAAGAAGAGGCAAAAAAGCGAAAGAAGCTAGAAAAACAAAAGAAAAAAATAGAAAAACAGAAGCAAAAAGA
>JBHLPN010000019.1:0-21775 GCA_048939445.1 Promethearchaeota archaeon
AATTACATCACCGTGAATTAAATCGATAAAAAATAACGCAGCTGATAATCCAAATCCTATTGTTACAAAAACAACCAATGATAATGTTCTACTTATTTCATTGTTTGACAAAAGAACCAATGGAAACAAAGTAATAATCCATATTCCTAGCCCCATCATTAATCCTTTACGAGTACCAAATCTTTTTCTAATCTTTGCCTGAACTGGCATAAGAAATGCGGCAGATAAGAGTGCTAACATTAAAGTTACTCCAATTAAAAAAGCACCTTCAGATCTTCCAAGTACATAAACGGAGTACAGAGGAAATACAGTTAATAATACATTAAAACAATACCAGATAAGCATGTTTCCAAGTGTGAATTTTATAAATGTTCTATTTGAAAAAGTTATTTTTATGGATTTAAAAAATCCCGGTCTTTTTTCAAAATCACTTGTCTGTTCTTCTTTTTCTTTCACTCCAAAGAATACGAAGAAAATGGCCGTAATTATTACAATAGCACATAAGATAACCCCTGCAATGATATAATCAAATTTAATGCTTGCAACCTCTGCTGCGTAACCTGGATCTAGAGGATCAAGTTCTGGAACTAAAGAATTAATAATAATAGTTGGAACTAATGAAGCTAATATTACTGCAATCATAGTAAAAATTTTTATGAACACATTTACATCCCCTCGTTGTTTTTCTGTAGGAAACATTTCGGGAAAAACAGCATTAGTATTTACTGAAAACATTGTATAAAAGAGTTCAAAGGTAAAAATTATGAATAAAAAATACCAGAATTCAATATTTGCTGGTACTGTGAAAAGAAAAATCATTATTAACGCAAGCGGGAGAAATGAAATTAACAAATAAAATTTCCGTTTTCCTAATTTACCTTTATGCTTGGTTTTCTCGCTTAATGCGCCTAAAAGAGGATCATTAAACATGTTCCACAGACCCCATAGAACAAAACCAACCCACATTTCTATCATCGAAAGACCTACAACTGCAAAATAAAAAGTAAAAACGTAGATGGTAAATGCTTGGTATGTCAATTGATCTGGGAATGCGTTTAAACCAAATAGGATTTTTTCTTTTAAAGATATTTTTCGTTCACTCATATAGTATCCACATTTGTTATTAAATTCACATTAAATTATAATTAAATGTATTTAGATTTTGATCTTTTTAAAACTATATCAAAATTAACTTAAAATAATGTTAATTTCAATAAGATTCATTTAATTGCAATCATATTCTAGGTTAATTGTAAATTACTGTAAGTGATTTTAAAAATTAAGGTATTTCATTTCTTATGACAGATATTAGTATTGAAGTTATGTACTTTGAAAATGGGGGCCCCCATAACACCAATAAAGCATTAGAAATTGCTAAGAAATATGCTGATCAATTTAACGTCAGAGATATTGTGATTGCGAGTACCACTGGGACAACAGCAAGTAAAGCACTAGAATATTTCAATCCAAAAAAATATAATATTATCATTATTACTCATTCGTACTATTTTGCTGGTCTTGAAAATCGACAAGAATTTCCAGAAGATTTAAGGGAAAATTTAAGAGAACAGGGCTTAAAGATTTTCTCAGCGACTCATTCTATGGCAGGAATTGAGAGGAGTATGCGTAAATCATTGAACCAATGGCTACCAATTGAAATTTTAGCTAAATATCTTCGAACTAACTTTGGTCAAGGCGTAAAAGTTTGTATGGAAATAACAAGTATGGCAGCAGATGCTGGGCTAATAAGTGATTTAGAGAGAGATATAATTTCTATAGGGGGTACAGGAAGAGGCGCCGATACTGTATGCTTAATTAAACCAGTGCCTACTAGTTTTTTTGATAAGTTAAGAGTTAAGGCAATTTTAGCTAAACCATTATAATAAATAAAACAAAAAAAAAATAAAGAAAAATTAAATTATATCTAATTTTTTTCCAACTTTTTCTATAGCAGCTAAAGCCATGGTTAAATCATCCTTAGTGAGTAAAGCATTCATCTGTACCCTTATTCGGGATAGTTCTTTAGCGACCATTGGAAATACTATCGGTGTGCCATAGATATTTTCTTCTTCAAAAAGAATTCTAGCAAGCTCTTGAGCCTTACCAGGATCACCAATTATTAATGGAATGATGGGGGTTTGTGAATTACCTGTATTATATCCCATACTTTGAACTTCTTTTTTAAAGTAATTTGTATGTTCCCAAACTCTTTTTACATGTTCGGGCTCGCTTTCAACCACTTCTATAGAGGCTTTATTAGCAGCTACAACACCAGGGGGATGGGCGGTACTTAAAAGATATGTTCTACTTTTGTTAGCACAAAATTCTATTAGATCCTTTGAACCAGCTACAGTACCACCAAAAACTCCAAATCCTTTGCTCATAGAACCACCTTCGACATGAACTTTTCCTTGTAAATTAAAGTGGGCAACGATACCTCGACCATTACCTAAAACACCTTCTCCATGACAATCATCAACAAAAATCATAGCTCCAAAATCTTCTGCAACTTTTGTAATTTCATCTAAAGGAGCCATATCACCATCCATACTGAAAACACCATCAGTTATGATACAAATTCTTCTAGCTCCCTCTTTTTCAGCTTCTTTTAACTGAGATTCTAAATCTGAAACATCCCTATGTTTATAAATTATCCTTTTAGCTCCAGATAATCTAACTCCATCAATAATGGAACCATGATTTAATTCATCTGAGACAACTATATCCAGTTTTCCTACTAACATGGGGATTAATCCTGAATTCACAGCAAATCCAGTTTGACAGAGAATTGAGGCTTCTACTTCCTTAAATTCAGCAAATTTTTCTTCGAATTGTTTTGTCAAATCAAAGGAACCTGCTATAACAGGTACAGCACCAGCGCCAGCACCATATTTTTTAGTAGCATCTATAGATGCTTGAATTACTTTTGGATGAGTTGCTAACCCTAGATAATTGTTAGTATTGAGCATTAGGACTTTTTTTCCATCAACTACAGAATGCGGTTTTGAACCTTCTTCAAGATACCTTATAATCCATTCAAGATTGTTGTTCCTTAATTCAGTCATTTCTTCCTTAAGAAAAGCAACAGGATCTCTTTTCATTTCATTTCACAACTTAATATTTTTTAAAACAAGTGAGTAAAATTATAATTTATGTGTATTTTGAAAAGTATTTTAGTTTTTCCCAAATCATTTTATATTATAGATAAACCTTTTTTTATGGAGTAAATTATGAATTATACCTTTAAATTCAACAACTTAATATTTGATGAAAATGAGAAGAATTCTCGTAATAGGAGCAGCTGGGCAAATAGGAAGTGAATTAGTACCTGCTTTACGCAAAAAATATGGAAACGAAAATGTAATTGCTACTGGAAGAAAAACTCCTCTCCCCGATGCTATAAAAAAATCTGGACCTGTAATTTACTTGGATGCTCTAGAAAAAGAACTGCTCTCAAGGGTTTTATATGAATATGAAATTGATACGATATTTCATATGGCATCAATTCTTTCTGCAACTGGAGAAAAGATGCCTCAAACTGCCTGGGATATTAATATCAATGGTTTAATTAACGTCTTAGAAGTTAGTAGAAGTTATAAGGTAGATAGAATTATATGGCCAAGTTCCATAGCAGCGTTTGGTCCTACTACTCCCAGAGAAAATACTCCAAATATAACTGTGCTGCAACCAACAACGATGTATGGTATTACCAAAGTTGCGGGTGAACTTCTAGCAGAATATTATTTCAAGAAATATGAACTTGACACTCGTTCTTTACGACTTCCAGGAATAGTAAGTAGTGAAACTCTCCCTGGAGGGGGTACTACAGATTATGCTGTTGAAATCTTTTATGAAGCAATTAAAAATAAAAAATACACTTGTTTCTTAAGAGAAGATACAGTATTGCCAATGATGTATATGCCAGACTGTCTTAAAAGTATGATAGATCTCTTGGAATCAGATGCATCAAAAATAAAAAGAAGGGTATATAATATAACTGGAATGAGTTTTTCTGCTGGAGAATTAGCGGTAGAAATAAAGAGGCATATCTCTGATTTTGAGATAGATTATATTCCTGATTTTAGACAGGCTATTGCAGATTCCTGGCCTATGTCTATTGATGATTCCTTAGCTCGAGAAGAGTGGGGATGGAATCCTGAATATGATCTTCCAAAAATGACTAAAGATATGATTGAAATTTTAAGTAAACGACTATTATAAGTATTTTTTTATTCTTTAATTTATTTTTTAGAATCAAAAATTTATTAGACAATAAGATGTGATTTAATGAAAATAGTGTTTCATGAAAGGTATTATAATTCTGAATATGCTTGGGATCCAGCTGCGTCTCCAGGACGATTAGAGGGCATAATGAATAAAATATCGGAAAATAAAGAATATGAGATAATAACTCCTAAGCCTGCAACCGAAGAAGATATCTTAAGAGCTCACACTCATAGACATGTCCAAAGTATAAAAGGAAATGAATTATTATATGAATTAGCTTCATTAGCTGCGGGTGGGGCAATATTAGCTGCTGAAGAAGCATATAAGGGAAATCCTACATTTGCAGTGATAAGACCTCCGGGTCATCATGCTTCTGCAAATTCATGTTGGGGATTTTGTTATTTTAACAACATAAGTATAAGTCTATTAAAGCTATATTCTGATAAAAAAATAAAATCTGCATTTGTATTGGATTTTGACTTACATAACGGTGATGGAAACATTAATATTTTAACAAATCGAAATGATGATTTCAGAGTGAAAATTCTTAATCCTTATTCAAGTGGAAGAACAGGTTACATTAAAGAGGTAAAAGCGTACATGAAAACCTTAAATGATATTGATATTTTTGTTGCTTCAGCAGGCTTTGATCAGGGCATTGATGATTGGGGTCATCTTTTATATCCTGAAGATTATTATGAATTAGGAAAGTTAATGAAAATATATTCCGAAAAATTATGTGATGGAAAACGATATGCCTTACTAGAAGGAGGATATAATCATAATGTCATACCAAAAAACGTAGATTCTTTCTGTCAAGGATTCAAGTAAGAAAAAAAAAGAAATAAGAAACTCTAACTTTTAAAATAATTCAATACTTTTTGCATGTTACGATAAGAGCTTTTAATTGTAGATAAATCATTTAAAAAAGTCATATTTGTAAGTACAATATGTTTCATGCCAACTTTAGCATAATCTTCAATCTTTCCTATTATTTCATCGGGAGTACCATGTAAAATATTGTCATTACACATTTTATGAGGAATTTTATTAATTGCTTCTAAAATAGTCGACCTTTCATACTGGGTGGGAATATAATCAATTAATCCATAGAAATCTTTACCCAATGGGTGTTCCATTCCATATTCTTTAAATACTGAATCTGGAAAAGTTAATAGCATATTTTTAAGATAAGGACTTGCTATCAATTCATCACATTTATTATGATCTTCATCAATAACTATATATGCATAAAATCCAGGTGTAATTTCATCAGGGTCTCTTCCAGCTTTTTTCGCGGCTTTATGAATATGTTCAAGACGGTATTTGTAAGCTTTAGGATCGGAATATCCTGGTAGCCACCCATCACCTAATCTGCCCGTTAGATCTAACATTTTTGGTCCATGAGCAGCTATCCATATAGGAGGATACTTATTTTTATTATAAGGCTTAGCTGTTAAAACGGCATCTTTTAATTTCCAGAATTCACCATCATAATCTACTTTTTTATCACTTTTCCAGAGTAATTTGATTATTTTGATAGATTCTTCCAATCTACTAACTGGTTTATCCCATTTTATCCCATATGGAATAACATTCTCTCCTTCACCTGTACCTATTCCTAAAATAACTCTACCTTTTGAGATATTGTCTTGGGTGATTAGGGTTTGTGCTAATACTGCTGGATGTCTTCGAAAAGTTTCAGTAACACTGGTTCCTAATAATATTTTACTTGTATTCCAAGCTGCAACAGCCATTATCGAATAAACTTCATGAAATATGTGAGGATCTTCTTGGAATGCTGCTGCCTTAATAAGATCGGGAGTCCAAATTGATTCTGGTGTCCAACCCATTAAATGATCCGCCATCCAAACAGAATCATATCCAATTTCCTCAAGCCTTTTTATTTGAGTAATCCCTTTATCGATGGGACCAAAAATACTACTTTCTGTTCCAATTTTTACATCTGATATATCCATATAACATCATTTACTTTAATTTATAATAATAAAAAGAATTAGTTGATTTGGAAAAAAGATTCCTCAAATTCAGGGTTATTTTGATATCTTCCCATAAAAATTAAGGGCGCTTTATCAAGATTTTTAAAAAAATAGGATGGCACTTTGATTCCTACTTGCTTCAATGCGTTCTGCACATCTTCAATAGAAGGAGGGCAACCTTTGATAGCGATCATCTCATTAATATTGGGATCATCCTTATTTTCATTATAAATACATTGCCCAACCAAGATTGTTTTATTCATTCCTGGTGTAGGTTTCATAACTTTTCCTGTTAAGATTTCAATATCATCAAAAGGCTCACCTTTCCAAGCCATTTTTATTGCTGATAAAAGGATGCCATTTAACCCTGAACAATAAGTACACATTGTCTCATCATATTTATGATACTTAATGCCAGATATTCCCGCTTTTTGATATGGAAGCGGCAATGTATTATTATTCGAATAAATATAATCCCATTCATGAGGAGTAGCTAAATTTTCAATTTTCTCTCCAACAATATTGATATCAGAAAGATCTAATGGACGATTTCTATGTTTTGCTGCTTGGACTAGATGGGGAACAGCAGAAGGATCAATATCTAATAAATTAGCACCAACGACATCAGCAGCAAAAATATCGGTGGAAGCAACTAGAATGTTATTTCTATGGGCTTTACCATCAATAGCAGGTCCCCGCTCAAGAGTATATATCCCATCGATAATATTTAAACTTGGAGGTGTTTTATTTGCTAGTTGAGCAACATTAAAATGAAGATTTCTTATCGGATCAGCACTATGGAACTTTTTTCGTGAAGCAATGTTAATTAATCCTTTAAGATTTTTAATTCCTAAACTAACAACACATTGTGCATGAGTCTTAAGAACAGGAATATCAATAAGAAAGTCAGAATTTATCATATCTGAATTCATTTTGGCTGTTAACCCTTCTGTTAGCTCAATTTTCTCAAATGGTCTTTCAAAAGTATTATAAACTTTAATACCATACCTATCTTTTAGGAGATTATAACCAAGCTTCTTAAAAGCATCCTTGGCAGTTTCTGTATCTTTTGGATCTTCTGAAACAATCCCTTCTCCAATAATAATATCATCAATCCCCTGTTCTTTTAATAAAATTATAACATCTTCTATAACACGTGAAGTTGTTATAACACCCCATTTTGGAATATCACAATGTCGATTCCAATATACAATATTAGGTTTAATGAACACTTTTGCTTTTGAAGGCAAATTATTAAACCCATTTGCAAGTTCAATTACCTTACGAACTGATTCCAAGGGTTTTTCATACTTAACGATAGAGACAATTGATTTACTCAATTTTTTTCACAAATTTTTTAATTAATTTTATATATTGATTTGAATATTGAATGTTTTAAAAATTAATTTACTCTGAAAAATAGTTAAATAATTTATAACTAAGACTCAAAATAAATATTCTATTATTTGCTTTTATCTCTCCATTCTTCTGCTAAGATTCCCATCAATATCGCATCATGATAGCGTCCATTAATCCAAATGGATTGTCTTTTTCGTCCTTCTTCTATGAATCCTACCTTTTTATAAGATTTTAAAGCCCCAATATTGAATGAGTATGTATATAACTCTAGTCTGTTTAAATTTACAGTTTCAAATCCATATTTAATTAACAGTTCCATCGCTTCGGTCCCAAATCCTTTATATTGATACTCTTTTTCTCCAATGACGATTCCAACTTCTCCTACTCTATTTTTACAGTCAATATTATGTATCCCACAATTTCCAATTAGTTTTTCTGAACCATCTTCATTAGGAATGACAATAGAAAAATGGATACTATCTTCTCGGTTTTTTAGATTCTCGATCCATTCTTCTTCAGCCATCCTAGTCATTGGACGATACCTTACTAAATATTGTGTAATCTCAGGATCATTAAACCATTTGAGAAATGATTCTATGTTTTCTCTTTTAATGGGGGTTAATTTAACTCTTTTCCCTCTTAACATAGAAAAATGAAATCAATATTATATTAAAAAATTATCCATTTTCGTCCAATTCAGAATAACGAAAGAAAAAAGAATGATTTTAGAATGTAATATTTCTCTTGCGAGCTACAAATTTTACGATCTCAAAACCTACAATGCAGATTAAAGAAATTAAGAAACATACTAGCCAATCAAATCCAGTTAAATACATAAACATGAAATTGATACCTGCTTCTTCAGCTAAGAAAACTTGTACACCTGGTATATATAATAGAGCGATGAAAACAAAAAAGACAAAACCAATTAAAATAAACATAAACTTATTGCGGTCTTCAATTAGACTCTTAATTAAGGATTTATTTGGTCGTCTAATCTGAAATACAAGAAAAGATTCACAGAAAAAGAGAGTACACATCAACATTGTTAATGTCTTTCCAATTATTCTAGTTTGCGGTAAATCTAAAGCAAGTGGGGGAGGTAGAAAATCTGTATTAAAATACAGGTAACCTGGAGGATAATTTTCAGGAAATACAGGATAAAATCCACTTATAGTTATGAAATAAACTAATACCATACTAATAGCGAGCAAAATGCCAAAAATGAATAATAATCCAAATGTATTTTTTGAGAGTATTTCTTCAGAATCTCGTGGCTTTTCTTTCATAACATCTTTAGATGTGGTATCAAAAGTAAGAATTAATCCTGGAAATGTATGAACTGTTATAGTTAGAAATATCCATTGAAGGAAAAATTCTGGATTTAAGAAATATGGTAATTCCAAAATTACAAATAAAATAAATTGTACTATTCCTTCAAATATATTTATACAAATATAAAAGAAGACAACAGCACGAATTCTTGCGAATATTCCTCTTCCATGATGTATTCCTGTAACAATTGAATTAAAAGAATCGTCTGAAATGACCATATCAGAAGCCTCTTTAGCCACATCTGTTCCCGTAATACCCATTGCTATTCCTACATCCGCCATATTTAGTGCCAAAGCATCATTTACACCATCTCCGGTCATTGCAACTACTTTATTTTCTTCCTGATATTTTTCAACAATATCCTCTTTATGTTCAGGAGAAACCCTCGCAAACACCCGGATTGAATTAAATTCATCAAATGAATCAATATTTTTGACCATTTTACCTTCCACAACAGTTTCATTATGATCCGTTATAATACCGATTTGTGAAGCAATCGCACGAGCAGTAGCAGGAGAATCTCCTGTGATCATAATAGTTTCTACACCAGCTTCATAACATTGATTCACAGATTTTTTAACTCCTTCTCTTGGAGGATCGAGAATTGTTACAAAACCAATATAAACCATATCTGATTCACTTACCTTTCTTCCTTCATCTCCTTCAGGTGGAATTATATCCATTACTTTATAGCACAGACTTAGTATTCTATAACCTTGATTTGCATAAAGATTTACAATTTCCATTACTTTATCTTTAATTTCTTCACTGAATTCGATTTCAGTATCACTATATAAGATTTTTGTACACAGAGGGACTAGAACTTCACTTGCTCCTTTTGTAAAAGAATAATATGACTGTTCTTGTTTGTAAAGTTTGGTCATTCTTTTTACAGAAGAATCGAAGGGATATTCAGTAATAGCTTCATAATCATCGAGAAGATAATCACCCATACCCTTCTGGAACAAAACCATAAGCGCTCCTTCTGTAGGAGAACCAATTACATCCCATTTGGGAATTATTCTCCCCGAAATCTCAATTTCATTTTTAATCAATGCAGAATTGTTATTCAAAAATCCTGCTGTTAATAGTAATTTCAAAGAGGGGAATTGATCAATATGTTTTACGTAAAATGGATTTTTTGGATTATCCATTAAAATTATATCTCCATCAGGAGTATATCCACTCCCAGTTGCTCTAAAGATCGAACCATTTGTCCAGACATGTTGTATTGACATTTGATTTTTAGTCAAAGTGCCAGTTTTATCAGAACAAACTACACTTACACGCCCTAGACTATCAACAGAAGCAAGGTTTCTTATAATAACACCATGATGTGCCATAGCTAAGACTCCTGTTATTAAAACAATTGTAACTAATAGAGGAATGTTTAAAGGCATAAGATCAAGAGCAGAATTCATACTTCCTACAATATCAGCATGTCCTCTTGCTGCCCAAAGAATCATCAATGTAATAAACCAAAAAATAAGAATTATTAAACCAAGCCATTTCCCAAAATGGTTCATTTTTTGTCGTATCGGAATTTCACTTGTACCTGCTTCTTCTAATCCATGAGAAATTTTACCAATTTCAGTATCTCCTCCAGTTTTTACTACTATAGATTTACCATTCCCTGTGCTAATATAAGTTCCATAAAATACCATATTATTACGTTCACCAATTGAAATGTCTTTCTTTTGTAATGCATTACCCTTTTCTGTTTTTCTTACTGGCTCAGATTCTCCGGTTAATGAAGCTTCATTTACTACTAAATTATAGGATTTGATAATTCTAGAATCTGCAGGGATTTTATCTCCTTGATTTAGCACAAGTAAATCACCAATCACTATTTCCTTCGTTGGAATTTCTCGCTTTTGGCCATCTCTAATTATAGTTGAAGTTGGGGCAGTTAATTCTCGTAATGCCTTTAACTTTTTTGTAGCTCTATATTGTTGAATAATTGCGACCATACAATTTAAAAATACAATTCCTAAAGTTAAACCAACAAATATTATATTACCCTCTCCTCCAAGGATCGCTGCTAGAAATAATATCACAGATCCAATTAAATAAATAACAATTAACCAGTTGAACAATGGTGCTAAATAAATTTTAATAAAACCTTTTGATACTTTGGGGATTTCATTAAAACCGTATTTTTCTAATCTCTTCTTAGCTTCTTTTTCAGTTAAACCTTTATCAGAGTTAGTTTGAAATTTTTCGTAGATTTGCTCTAATTGAAGATTGTAATAATTTTCTTCTGTAGATTCCATATTGAGTCTTCCAGAGTTTTTAGTACAAATTAAAATTAATTGAAATCAAAATTGTTTTCAATAATAAATAACCAATAATAATCATGATTTAAAAATGAATTTTTTTCTTAAAAATGAATTAATTTCTGTCGATTATAATATTTAAATACTTCAATGCCGACAATACCTGGCAAAGCAAGTAAAATGCAAATTAGCCAATCTGTACTGCTAAGAAACATAAAATTTATATTTAAATCCCACCCAAATACATCATTTACATAATAATTAACGAGATATGAAAAACAAATGTACAATGCATGCAATACTAAAGTGAAGATACATATAACTAGCAGAGAAACTGATAATTCTTCTTTTAAACTCCTATAGAGGGATTTATTAGGTCTTCGAAAAGTCCATATAAAGTTAGTCTCAACTATATATAAAGTAGTAATAAACATTGTTCTTGCTTTTTGTCCAATTAAATCAACTTCAAGATAACTTAAATTTAAATTCCATTCATTCAACGGAATAATACCACCTAAAGTTAATTGTAATGCAAGAATTAACCCTATGCCCATGAGGAATGCTTGTATTAATAACATTATCCACATATTTTTATTTAATATTTGTTCTTCATCCCTCGGTGGTTCATTCATAATATCCTTTGGATGAGTGTCAATAACTAACGCTAAAGAAGGAAGTGAATGGACAATGCCAAAGATATAAATATGTTGCCATTCAGAGCTGAATAGTTCAAATGCTGGAATAAATTCATAAGTGAAAAAGATTATTGCTTCCATTATGTTCAAACAAATGAAGAAATATATAATGGTTCTGATCTTGGAGAACAATCCACGACCAATTCTAACTCCCTTTTCAATAGATGTAAAATTATCATCTGAAATAACCATATCCGCAGTTTCCTTGGCAACATCGGTTCCAGTAATTCCCATAGCGATACCTGCATTAGCAAGCTTTAAAGCAAGTGAATCATTTATCCCATCTCCCGTCATAGCAACTACATGATCATTTTTTTGATAATTTTTAACAATTATTTCTTTATCTGAGGGTTCAACACGTGCAAAGACTGAAATCTTCTCAAAATCTAGGACAGCACTGTCTTTTAATTGAGAACCTTCAATAACTAATTGTCCTTCTTTATAAATTCCCATTTGTGAAGCAATTGTTTTTGCTGTCGCAGGATGATCCCCAGTTACCATAATCACTTTAATATCACCCTTTTGACATTCTTCAACTGAATTTTTAACACCCATTCTAGGAGGGTCCAGGATTGAAACGAATCCTAAGAAAATTAAATCTTTTTCAACTTCTTCTCTTTTACGTTTATTAACATCTTCAATCATTTTATAAGCTACAGCAAGAGTCCTATATCCTTCTTCGGCACGATTACCTATTTTATTCAAAATTTGTTCTCTTAAATTCAAACCAAAAGATTTTATATCACCATTTAGTTCTAATTGAGAACAAAGAATAATGATTTTCTCAGGTGCTCCTTTAGAAAAGATATATGCTTGATCTGCGTTCTCATTTGACCTGTATATTGAACTCATTCTTTTAAGTTCAGAATTAAATGAGAATTCTGAAAGTAATTCATATTTTCTTTTCAGATCATATGGTGAATATCCTGCTTTTTCAGCTAATACTAATAAAGCTGCCTCTGTTGGAGATCCTAGTGCTCTTCTTACAGCAATTTCTCGTTTTTCTTTTAATCTTACTTTTACATCCTCGAATACGAGTTGAGCATTGTTATTCAAGACAATTGAATCAATAAATTTAATAAAAGTAGAATTTTCATTCAGACGTGCGGGAGAACTATTTTTAAATATTTTCCCTTCAGCATCATATCCAGAACCCGAAACATTATATTCTTCTCCATTTATCCAAAATTTTTCAACAGTCATTTCATTTTTTGTGATTGTCCCTGTTTTATCAGAACATATTACGGAAACGCGGCCAAGTGATTCAATTGCAGATAGATTTTTGATAATTACACCACGTTGTGCCATATTTAAAACTCCAGTTATTAGAACTAATGTGGTTAGTATTGGTAAATTAATGGGAAGAACATTAGTAGCCCTTAAAATAGAGCTTACTAGAGCGCTACTAATTTCTGATTGAATAAAATTATGTTCTATTATTAATATTGAAAATTTATAAGCAATGAGTATATAAAGATTTATTAACACTATCGTTCCCAAAATATATCCTAATTTATTTAATTTCCGTGTTAAAGGAATATCTTCAATAGCACCCATTTCATTAAGAGTTTGAGAAATTTTTCCTATCTCACTATTAATTCCTGTACCAGTTATTAAAAATTTTGCCCTTCCTGTATGAATATATGTACCCATAAAAACCATATTAGTTTGTTTTTGAAGTGGAATATCTGTGTTATTAACAATTGTATTTACTTTTTCCACAGCTTCACTTTCACCTGTAAGTGGAGCTTCGTCAACAGTTAAGTTTATAGAATCAATTATTCTACCATCCGCAGGGATTTTATCCCCTTGTTCTAATAATCCAATATCTCCTGGTACTATTTCTCTACTGGGTATTTCTAATTGTCTGTTATCCCTCAGAATTGTAGCTTTTAAAGCAGATATTTCGCGAAGTGATTCCAAAGCTTTTTGAGCTCTATATTGCTGAATTATGACAGTAGCGGAATTGAAGAAAACAACAGTAAATGTGATAACAGTTTCACTAGGCGATCCTAAAATAACAATAACTATGCCTGTTACGATAAGAATAACAATTAAAAAATTAAAAATCGGAGCTAGATAAATCTTCCAAATAGATTTTTTGATTTTTGGTAATTCATTATAACCAGATTTCAAATATCTTTCATTTAATTCAGATGATTTTAATCCGGAATTTATATCAGTATTGAACTGTTTTATTAATTCTTCAATTGGTAGATTATAATAATAGATTTCATTTTGTGTCTCTGATGATGACATCTTAATTATTTAAACTATGATTCTAATATAAATATTATTTAATAGTATTTTGAAGGATATTAATGAGTTGGATTTAACAAATCTTCCCTAAAATCAAAGTTCAAGTGTTTGAGGATCTCCTAAAAGATCTTTTAATTCATGGTACTTCTTTCTAATAGTAGTACTTGAAAATTTGCTAGTACTCTCTACTAAACTTTGAGTGAATATTTTTCGATTATCAAGCATTTGTCCAATATAGTAAATCAATCCTGCAGTAAATGCTTTATAATTAACATTCTGAATCTGACTATAAGATATCTTGTTCAATATTTTGTCTGCAGATAACTGCATTTCAATTTTAGTTTTTTCATATTCAACTTCATTAGTGAAAAATTCTTGGACTTTTTCATATGGAATATGGTTTAAATCTTTTTGAAAAACAATTTTTATCCTATTTTTAATCTCATCCTCAAGTTCTTTAGCACTTTTTTTCTCTTTCAGCATCTTTTCAGTTCGTTTAACTTTTAACATAGCATTATTCAACATCTTTTTATTTATCTTATGTCCTAATTCTTTAGAATTATCGATGAATTCCTCGACTCTAATATTTGTAGTGTCTTTTATTTTCATCCATATAATCGCGAGGAAAATTATAACCATATTTTGATAATTGTGGCGATGATATTTATTATAACGTAAATATCGATCTTTAATTTCTTGGTATTTCACGTTATCAATGTTTAATCCTATTCCATGGCTTTTTAATAATTCAATTGTTTTTTTTTGTTCTGTAAAATCAGATTCATAATCTCTAAACCATTTTTCAAGTGTTTTAATTCGATCATATTTTTCTTTAACAAATGGATCTTGAAGTGCTTTAGAATCGCTTAACCTAATTCTTCTTTCGTAGTCTCTCTGTGAATCTGTAAAAAATTCACTTGTTGATACAGTATCTTCAAAAGCTACTTTATCTTCCATAATTAGACCACAATCTTGGCAAACAATGAATCCACTATCTTGTTTGACATTTTTATGAGAACAAGTTGAGATTTCCGACTCAGATTTACTTTTCTTTTTCAATAGAAGACCTATTTGAAGGATATAATTATTATTAAATTGAATTTGATGAAAAAACAATAATATTAAAAATTTTTATTAATTTCAAAAACAATAATAAGTATAATTGCATAAAAAATTTTCTTGCTTTTTTAAAAGATTTAGATGTGTTAATTATGAAATACGAAAAAGTTCTAAGATTTCTTGAAATTGTTGGTTCTATATTTATAATAGTTTCAATCTCCGAGATCACATTTACGATTTTATTAAATTTTACCCCATTTATTCTTGATGGGAACACAGTTTTATTATCTGAATTTATATATTCCTCTTCGATTTTTCCAATTTCAGGAACAATATTGTGGTTATTTGTGAATATTTCAATAGTTTGTTTTTTGATTTTAGGAATTTTCGTATTTAAATTATCCTCAAATAACAATATTGAAAGCATTCCTTTAGCAAAATATATTGTTGTTATCGGAATGATTATTGTAATGGGAGGTTTCGTTAAAATGGATTTCTTAGTGATATTAGGTAAAAGTTACATTACTACAACATTTACCACAATTACTTTTCAATCAGCACTTTTTGATCCTTTTACAACTGGACTTATACCTGCGCTCTTTTGGACTTATTTTCTCTCCATAAATACTGCTTACTTGCTTATTGGATTAACTGTAACCGCAGTCGGTATAAAATGGACTCTCTTACAAGAACAAATTAAAAAGGAATAACTATTATTTATTAAATATAAAATAATTTTATGGTAATTTACTCTTTATTTGTTTCGCGCGACTCCGCAAAGTAACTTCAGTGATCTTAGCTACATCCGCTACCCGCGATTGTGTTTTACGAATAGATCCATTTTTAGCAGCAATGTATATACAAGCAGCAGCTAAGCCTTTTGGGTCTTTTCCAGTTCGCTTTAAACCGTTTTGGGAGGCACATTTTAACATATTAATTGCATTTTTTTGTATTTTAATAGGTAAATCGAGCTCGTTACCAAATCGAAATACTAAACTTTCAGCCGTAATTGGTTGATATCTTAATTTAAGCTCAGGTAATACCTCACGAATGATCATGGCTAAACTTCTGTGAACAGTCCTCCTTGGAGTTAAAGAAGCTTCACATATCTCATCCAAGAGTCGTGGAAAGTCATGAACTCGAATAGCAGCATATAGGGACCCTGAAATGAAGCCATTTATTGACCTTCCCATGGTTAATTTCTTTTTTGCAACTAGGCTATATATCTTCCATGCTGTTTCCGCGATATATTCAGGTACATTTAATTTTGATGTAAGCATTTTTAACTTAGGTTTTGCTTCCCAAAAATTTCTTTCAATGCTTGAGATTAGTGAATTTTGAATTTTCGAGAGACGAGAGAAAAGAGCTTGCTCCTTAGCACCAATACTTTTGCCTTTACTGTCAGTTTTAGTAGTAGGAAGCATTGTTCGTGGACCAAAATCCCTCCAGCGTGGCTCTGTTCGACGACGATTTTGTATCTCTTCAATTGTATACGCCCTTCTTTCATTTCCCACAAAAGTCCTTTCGAAGATAATTCCACAATTTAGACATACTTTATTTCCATCGCGAGATTCAATAAAAGGATTATCACAGCAATCTTTTTGAGAGATAGTATTTTCATCGACTTTTTTATTTACAATACGAGAACGATACTGTTCATACTGTTCATTCATAATAAAACCCAAATAGAAGTTATAAAAAAGCGCTAATTACATCATATCACTATTATTAGAATTTTAATAATATCTTGTGTGTATGGTTATAGATTATAGTTGTATATTTAAATCTATGTTTCAAATATGAAAATTTTTAATCCTTTTGACTAAAAATTAGATAATTTTTTCATCAATTCAATTGAGTAAAAAATGTTTTATGCAATATTTTATCGAAAACCTAAGGATTGATAAAATAATTTCATTATTTACATAGGATAAAAACTATATGGATTAATCTGATAATATATTTTTAAGCGATTAAAAATAATTTGTGATTATGATTTCCAAAAGTGAAGATGTTTATCGAAAGCTTCAAAAATATTTAGATTCTCTTCCAGTGGATTATCCTGAAACTGAGTCTGGTGTAGAACTTAGGATTTTGAAGAGTTTATTTACTCCACAAGAAGCGGAAATTGCATTAAACCTGAAGATTATCCCTCAAGAACCAAAAGTAATGTTCCGACCTTTTAAAAAGAAAGGTTGGACACTAGAGCAATTCTCTGAAGCGCTTCTAACAATGGCTAAAAAGGGAACAATTAATTGGATTCGAAGAAGAGATGGAACAAATTATTATGCTATCGCTTTTTTAATGGTTGGATTTTATGATTTCCAAATAGATAAACTGACAAAAGAACTTTCTGAAGATATTGACTCATACATGGATGAGGGGTTTGTAGCTGCAATGTTAGAAAATGGAATAATACAAATGAGAACAATTCCCATAGAGAAAAGTATTAGTTTGGAATATAATGTTTCTAACTTTGACGAGATTAAAACTATAATAGATAATGTTGACAAAACATTATACTTATGCCCTTGCATATGTAGGCAATCTAAAGAAATTCAAGGAAAGGGATGTGATCATCCGAAGGAAACCTGTATTTCAATAGGTGCTAATCCACGAATTTTTCTTGAACAAGGTCGCGAAATTACTAAAAATGAAGCATTAGAAGTATTACGAATGGCTCAAGAAAGTGGATTGGTGATATGTCCAAGTAATACTCAAAAACCATTTATAATATGTTGTTGTTGTGGATGTTCCTGTGTAGTCCTCACGAATCTTAAAAAATACGCAAATCCAGCTCAATACATTAATTCAAATTATTTTGTAGAAATTGATGAAATTTTATGTGAAGGATGTGGTGAATGTGTTGCAAGTTGCCATATGGAAGCGAATAAAATCAACGAGAAAGGAATTAGTGAAGTTGATTTAGGCTATTGCCTAGGATGTGGAGTGTGCATCCCACGTTGCCCTAATAAAGCTCGTCAATTAGTAAAAAAATCAACTGAATCTATACCACCTGAAAATCTTCCAGATTTATATCAAGCAATCGCGAAGAGAAAAGCAACTCTTCAAGAAAAAAGAGAAGCAGATAAAAATTACGGTAGAATTAAGAGGATTAGATGAAAACATAAGAAAAAAAAATAGAAATTAAAGATTTATATTTTTACCTTTTTATAGAAGCTTTTATGGAGGGTCTTGTTTCTACAAACTTATTGTATTGCCTTCTAAGATATTTTATAAGCTTTAATAATAAGATTATTCCTACTGCTGCCATTGCGAATAAAATTAGTGTGCTATAAGGTGTAAAAGAACAATGTGCGTAATATCCTAAATAACATGGTTTACTTGCCTCATCAGGAATAAAAGTCATAATTCCTGCAGAAATTCCTCCTATTATTAATGATCCTACGAAAACTATATAGAATAAAAATAGGATCGATTTGATAATTTTTCTTGATATGTTTTTCACTGAGTTTTTATTTATTTCCATTAATTATCACCTCATATATTTTTGAGTTAATTAATTAGACTCTATTCTCTTCATATAATTCCATGTACGCTAACGCTTGTATAAAATATCAAAAATAAAATATGGAATGAAGATGATTTTCAATTAAACTGTAAAAAGATTAGTGATTCGATAATTCGTTTATCAACCAAATAGTTGAAAATTTTACTAAATCTAATATTGAAATGGGTTAATTCATTCGCTCTTATCTGAACTTAGAATTATATCTAGTAGCATTCTTTAAATAAATTAAAAAGAATGAGGTGATAGATATTAGTTTTAATTGCCCATGTCCTAAAACAGGGTGTTCGAATCATGGAAATTGTGAGGAATGTAAAAAATATCATTCTACTTCAAATAGTTTGCCTTTTTGTAAACGTAAGCATGGTTTTTTTACAAAAGTCTTCTATCGGAAAAGTTATGAGATGCTTCAAACACTCAGAAGGGAGGGAAAAGTATGAAAAAAGCGATAATTCTCTATGATACTGTATATGGAAATACTAAGAAAGTAGCAATGTCATTGAGCCGTGGGTTAGAATCAGGAGGACTTTATGTAGATAGTAGTTCTATACAAGATTTTGATACAAGGGAATTAAAAAATTATGATGTAATCGGTATCGGTGGTCCAACTCACTTTCATGGAGCTTCAAAAAAGATGAAATCATTTTTAAACAAGATTAAGAATCTTAAAATGGAGGATAAATATGGATTTGCTTTTGAGACAATAGCAGATTTTCGATTAGCAGGTTCTGCAGCTAAGCGGATTACGAGATATTTAAGAAAGATAAAATTGAAAATTATCCATCCTACCATTACTGGTGTGGTTCTCGCAAAAGAAGGGCCCTTACAGGAAACTACTTCAGAGATGATGGAACTAATTGGATTACATATCTCAGACAAAGTTAATAATAACAATAATCAAAAAGATGTTAATCAAAGTACTAAAAATTTGAACAATTCGAATCTTAAGTTCTACTTGAATCGATTGAAATGGATCCTTTTAGGAGGAGGTCCAATATTTTTCTTTATCCGAGCCATCTACCTTGCCAGTACCGGTGGAGATAGTTTTGGTATTATAAATCCAGTTCTTTCTTGGTTCCTCCTCTCATCAGAAATTAGTTTAGCGGGAATAGTTGGAAGTACAGGAATAGCAGGGTTAATATCATGGATAAGACCAGAAAATCAGATAAGATTAAAAAAAAAATTAAATCTACAAAAGATTGTCTTGTTTGGTGGTATTAGTACTTATATCATACATTTTATAAGAGTTGCAATTTGGTTAAGTTTATGAGCACTATAAGTAGTGCTAACAAAAAAAAATATTAAAAATTTTTTTTTATTCATATAGAATTTTTTCTTTCCAAGTATCAAAATAGTAGACTTTATACATGATATCAAAAACAATAGAATCAATTGTTTCTTTTTTTATATTCTCAACTAATTCTGTTAGCTCCTTCGTATTATTGGCCCATACCCAACATAGAATTAAATTAGGGAGATTACTGAATGTCCAACAATAAAAGAGATTTGGATGAAATTTTTCATTTAATAATTGAGCAACTTCGTTTTTATCGACCGAAGGTTTTACAGTTATTTGGAAAGTGGCAAATATATCACTTGAAGCTTCAGGATTAAAATTAATAGATAAATCAATGATGCCTTCCTCAATCATCCTAGTTAAACGTCGACGAATTGTATTTGAAGTGCTATCAACTTCATCTGCTACTTCTGATATAGGTTTTCTAGAATCATTGTGTAGTGATCGAATAATTGCTATATCAAGATTATCAAAATTCATTGATCTTGACTTTGGAACAATATATGGGATTGGTGCGGTATAATGTACCCCTGAAAGAAGTCCTATCTTTGGAGATTGAATTTTCATAACTTGGGATGCATAAGAAGCATAATCATCTAATTGATGGATATTTTCTAACATAGATCCAACATAAACATAATTTCTGCTTGATAATATTATTTGACAAGTATTATCATGCTTTCCTAATTCAATTATAGCTTTATCCATATCTTGAGCACTACTTTGACCAAAAATAAATGTATAGATAGCGTTTATAGCGTATGGTTTCAGACTTGCAGTAAATTTTTCTATAGTTCTTATATCTATGAGAGCTTGAATTCTTTTATATATAGCATTGACAGATAACCCTAAATGGTCTGAAATCTCTCGATATGTTAATCTTGAATTATTCATTAGAAGCAGAATAATTTTAAGATCGACTTCATCCATAATATATTACAATTAAATTATAGTTAAATTTCTTTAGTAGATTTAACTATTTAATTATTGATCTCCGGATTATCAGTCATAAATTTATTTGCTATGAAAAATTTGCGAATTAAATTAGAAAACACCTTCATGAAGGTAGAATTATGAATGTAAATAAAGAATGGTTTATCAATAAAATCAATGGCTTCCTTGAAAATGATGAAAGTAATAAAATGAGTAAGGTTGATGGGTCACTTATTTACTACCCTGACGTACTCGTAGGTATAGCTGATGGAAATGATGCTATTTATACTAAATATAAAAATATTATCGGCGAATTTCATCTCACTCCTTCTGAAGCCTATGAGTGGTATTGCAATAAGAATGGGATTGAATTTAACAATAAAAATCTTAGTGTAATGGCTTACATTTTACCTATCAATCAAAAAACTAAGATAGAGAATTATAGCTATTCTAAAACAATGCCGTCTGAAAGATGGGCTCATACAAGGCTCTTTGGAGAACAAGCAAACAGGAATATTCAAAAGTTCTTAATAGAAGAATTAAAAAAATTTGAAATCACTGCTTTCGCTCCTACTCTTGATAAGAGATTATTTAAAGTTAATCGACAAATTTGGGCATCTAACTGGTCTCATAGACACAATTGTTTTGCTGCAGGTTTGGGCTCATTTGGATTATCTGATGGATTTATTAATGCACGAGGAAAAGCAATGAGATGTGGTAGCCTTATAATTGATTTTAAACTCCCATCTGATGCTCATAATCGACCCTCAGATCCTTATGAATTTTGTATTAACTGTGGAGATTGT
>JBHLPN010000173.1:0-6735 GCA_048939445.1 Promethearchaeota archaeon
ATTACGATCGTTATAGGGATGACAGAGATTTTCCCCGGATTTCCACTGTTTTATTTCTTGTTAATAATTGGTGGTGTTGTAGCAGTAGCAGGAAGTTTAGTCAGTTATCGTATTATTCAAAGAGCTAGAATCCCAACCTTTATTAAAAAGGCGAGAGAAATGAAGAAAAATATAAAAGGAAAGAAATCAATTTCAGAATCGCTTTTATACCCAAGCAAAGATGAATTTATTGTAAAGAGCCTAGGAGATAAATGGGAAGCAATCGGGTTATCTTTAGGAGATATTATAGGATTGACGGAGAAGAAGAAAAAGAAACTACCTGAAATAAGAGAAGAATTTAAAGGAGGTGTGGATTAATGCCAGTTGGATTAGTAGTAATGAAATGGGATGAAAGAGTTGGAACTGAAATTTTAGCAAAATACCCAGAAGAAATTAATGTGACTGATAAAACCCTTATGCAGGTTTATAGTACTCATGAATATAGCGGAGAATCCGGAATGATAAGCTTAATGATTGGATCTTTGAACATAGCCTCATATTACACTGGACCTGAAAAAGGTTTTTACATTCTTTTACTCTTAAGTCTTGATGATGACCCAGATTCGTATGAAGGAGGATTAATTGATATTTCTCGGATTATTTTACAAAATATAATGGATGATGCATATATATCATTGATACCTACCCTATTCAGAAGACTTTCTGTATACCCTACACTCAATAATGAACAGCGTCTTGCTATTACATATCAAGACGAGATAAAACGGATGATCCTTAACCGTTTAAGAGATGAAGGAGTGGTTTCTAAATCAGAATTGATGGTATGGTTAAAAGATCAATATAAACAAGGTTTTGTAGATTTAGAAGGTGTACTTATTGAACTTGTTAAGCGTGTGATTGTAAAAGAAACGTCGGTTAAAGGTATGCCTTCAGAGCTCATCTTTTTAATACAAGACATTTTAGCATTAAGGATACCTCCTATTAAAATGCTAGATGATCCTGCTAGCCGTGGATTACCATCTCAACTTGTAGAAGATTATAAATTGGAAGTTAAGAAATTTTTTCAAAACTATCGTCCAACAGAAGGAGATAATCTCAGAATTATTGATATTCTTATTAACCCACAAGTTTATGAAACATTACGGTTATTAAGAACAGCAATAGTAACTAAAAATGACCTTGAAAAGCTCAGAAAGAAAGGTGTTGATGATCTTGATGATGTTTTAAAGATGTTATGGGATACCCAAATGCTTCAAGTTTTCCAAGATGAAAGAAATAATGAATACTACGCGTTACTATCAGATTTTCATATAGATTTAATATTTCCGAAATATCTACTAAACATTATTAAAAAAGTATATGATCAGAAATCAAAAGCAAATCAAGTTTTAGTAGAATATCTTACTGTTTTGGAAAATTCTTATACAGATATTAAAGCAACTGCTAAAGCTGAATCAAAAGTTAAAGTTTAATCCAATTTTTTATTTTTTTTTATTTTTACTTTTCAATCATAAAACTTTTGTATTGATTAATATTAATTTCCTTTAGACTAATCAATAATTTATAGTGAGAATAAGATGGAAGAAAACTTTCCGAGCTGTGAACAATATTATGATGTTCCTGAAGCCATAGGATTAGATGGTATTGATTTGGAGAAATATATCATCGCAAGTTATATCATTAAACGACCTAAGGGGCAAAATGTTAATTATTTATCTAGATTTGCTGCAATTGAACAATCTACTGGAACATGGGTTAGAGTCCCTGCAGAAACCGCTGAAGTACGAAAATATCATGTTGCTAGAGTACTAGGTGTCTATGAACTGCCTATGTATGAGTATTATATCCCTAAAGATTTAAAAGAAAGGACATATTTTGTTCAGATTGCTTTCCCTATAGTGAATGTTAAAGGTATGGGTATTCCAATGTTATTTACTACGGTTATTGGCAATATTAGTATCACACATGGTCTAAAGTTAGTAGATCTAGCATTTCCTAAAGCATGGTTAGAAGACTTTAAAGGGCCAAAATTTGGTATAGACGGAATAAGAAAACTTATGAAAATTCCGGAGCGCCCTTTATTAAACAATATGGTTAAGCCATGTACAGGACATACTTGTGAAGTAGCGGCTGATTTAGTTTATAAGGCTGCAGTAGGTGGTTGCGATGTAGTAAAGGATGATGAGTTAATTTCTAATCCATCCTTTAATACTCTTGAAGATAGAATTGTTCAGGTTATGGAAGCTGTAGATCGAGCAGATTCTGAAAAAGGAGAAAAAACCCTTTATACAATTAATATTACCACTAAATTCCCAGACATGTTTGAGTATGCTGATAAGATGATTGAATTAGGTGCAAATGCTTTAATGATTAATTATCTCGCAACTGGGTTTGAAGCGCTAAGACAAATAGCTGAAGATCCTTCAATAAAAGTGCCAATTTTAGGTCATATGGATTTTGGAGGTACTTACTTTGGTGGTGAATGGACAGGGATGACTAGTATGTTAACATTTGCCAAATTACCTCGTATTTGTGGTGCTGATACAGTTGTAATTCCAGCACCTTATGGAAAGGCTGAAATTTTAGAAGAGCGATATGAACAAAATCTTAAAGCATTAAGATATCCTCTCCAACATATTAAGCCAACTCTACCAATGCCAAGTGGAGGAATTACACAGGGAATGGTAGAAAAATGCATAAAAGAAGCAGGAAAAGATATTCTTATAGGAAGTGGGGGAGGTATCCATAGCCATCCTGATGGTCCAATAGCAGGTGCTAGAGCCTTTAGACAAGCAATAGATGCCGTAATGGAAGGGAAAAATGTTAGAGAGGTAGCTAAAGAGAAAAAAGAATTAGGAATAGCTCTTGGTGTTTGGGGTACTGGAAAAACACAATTAATTGAATAAATAAATTATTTTTTTATTTCATTATATACGAATACTTCAGAAGGACCTTTATTTTTGAATCAAATTCATGTAAACTAATAATTTTTCCAAGGTTATTACCTCGTAAATCTAAATATTCAAGATTAGGTAAGCTCTTTAGGTAGTTCAGATTTTCTCTCTTGCTAATTTTGTTATTAATTAAAATTAAATGAGTCAAATTATGTAAATGGATTAAATCTTTAACATTCTCAATTTGGTTATTTGAGAGATCAATTTTTTTTATATTTTGAAGATGATTTAAACCTGTTATTTCTGAAATTGATTTGATATTATTTTTCCATCCAAAAGGAGTACCTTTAACTTCATATTCTAAATAATCTGATAAATCTAATTCCCTAATTAATCCATTCTGAGAATCTAATTCAAAATATAAATTTAAATATTTTTTTAACAGATTGAATATGGTTAAATAATTTATTATAATTGCTGCTAATTCAGAATGGGTAAAAGATTCAACTTTCTTTATTTTTATCATTTTTTTAATTACTGTTTTAAATTTTTTGTTTTCTATTTTTCTTTCTTTATTGAGATATTTAGTCTTTATTATTTTCTTCATTTGATTGATTAATATTAACTTGGATTCATGAGAATTAATTTTTTCTAGGGTTTGGATTATAGTAATCAGACATTCGTAATTAGTTTCATGTTTTACAGCCCATTTCAAGGGAGTAATAGCATTCTTTAAGAATTTATTCTTTAGAAATTGTGCTGCAGCATTTCTAATCTTTGGATTTGAATCAGATATGAGTAAATTTTCTAAAAAAATAAATAAGTTATCATTAAATAAACCAATTTTTTCTAAATTTAAAATAGATTCTAATCTTATATTTTCAACCTCACTATTTTCAACTAAGGAAGTTAAAAGGTTGTAAGCGGTTACTTGATTGATTTTATTATACATTAAATCCTTATATATCTCTTTAGGCGTTAAATCCATTATTTTTTATCAGCAAGTTAATTATAGTGAATGTAAATATATTAGTTATAAATATTTGAAACTTTATTGTTTTCATAATTTTTTCTTGGGGATATTAAAATGTTTAGAATGGAGCAATTGTCAATCAATATTATTTGATTATTACGTAGAGATTATAAAAATTGCTGATGAAAAAATATCTTCAGCTTAATTTTCTTTATTAAGATTAGCTTATTTCAAATTAATTCAATTCAATATTTCTCTAGATTACCAGTAAACTTAAAATGGAGAATCTAGTTAAATTCGAAAGGAGGAAATTTTCTTCTTTTCTTAAAATTTTGCTCTAATTCGATTTTTAATTCATTAAAAGGTTTCAAGTTTCCTGAAAACACTGTTGATGTAATTTGGTTAATTTCCGGGTCTAATAACTTTTCAACCTGTTCAATTTTTTCCAAATTTCCCTCAGAGAGCATTGAAAGAAAGTAGTCATTTTGGTATTTCTTAAATGTTAAAAATCGATATTTTTGAAAACCTAATTTTACTGCAATCCATCGAGGTGTTGCACCTGTGTTTCCCTGAGTGTTAGCAGCAATCGCTTCAATTCTTGCTGTAAGCATTGATTCTTTCATTTCTTTTTCTTCTTCTGGGTTATCGTATTCCTGAAGATTATCAAATTTTAAGTTTTCTCCTCCAATTAAAAGTGAAATTACTCCTATTGACATTGAAGATAATCCTAGATAATCAATTCTAATAGAATCTTCCACATATGGTATCACTTGATCTGTAAATACATCCTGTAATTTATTTGCATATTCATTTAAAATAAATAACGTCCTTTTTTTAAATTCTAATTCGATTTGATATTTTTCAAATTTATCTAATTTTTCAATATCTTTACCTCGGATCAATTCTGAGAAATTATTCGACATCTGTTCAAGGATCCATTTGCCATTTTTATCAGGAAATCTCCCATAAACAAGATAAATTATGTTATTTTTTTCATAAAACTGACATTTTTCTTCCTTTTCTTTAGCTCCAGAAATTAATCGCATTTTATCAAGATCTCCACCTAAAACACCGGTAGCTATAAAATCTAGATTATTTGTTAATTCTAGTAAATATTTATAGTTATTATTACTACAGTAAAGTTGAGTTCTTTCAGTTGAGGTAATTCCCATTAATTTTACATATTCTCCTTTCTTCAATTTAATTTTATCACTATCTAAATCAATCACTAAAGGTTGTTCCTTTACCCTAACTTTTGTACCCAATTTTGACGATAATGTATCAGTTTTTGTTTTAAATTCTTTTGGAGCTGGTTTTTCTTCCTTTTTTGTAGCTAAATCAAATAATGCTGCCAAGAATTTCTTACATTTTGGGCAAAGTTGGTCTTTAGGGTAAGGTTTTGCTATTATATATCCGCAATATGGACACTCAACCTCACCATACTTCTCTTTTTGAGGAAAAAAAGTGTTAGAAATTTTTACCAACTCGCCTAAAATTTGAATTAATATTAAAATAATGCAGTTATAAATATTTATTTGCTATTATCCTAAATGCATCTAAAAATTTATCATTATCTTTTTCAGTTCCGATTGTCACCCTTATATAATTGTATAGCCCAGGTTTACTAAAATGGCGCACTAAAATTTTTAAATCTTTCAAATCCCATACAAATTTTAATGTTTTAGATTTATCCTCAAATTTTACAAATATAAAATTCGCATCGGAAGGTAGCACATTGATTCCATTATATTTATTTAATTCTTCAGAAAGTCTTTTTCTTTCTTCTAAAATCTTTTTATTATGCTCAAGTATTTTCTTATTATGTTTAATACATGATAATGCTGCTACATGCCCTATATAGTTAGTATTATAAGGTAATTTAACTCTATTCATTTCTTTAATTATTTCAGAATCAGCTAAAGCAAAGCCCATTCTTAAAGCAGCAAGAGAAAAGCCTTTTGAAAAAGACCGATACACTATTAAATTCTTTGCTTTTTTTAATAATGGTAAACATGTTTGAGAAGAGAAATCTGCATAAGCTTCATCAACAATAACAATACCTGGAAATCTTCCGCAGAGTTTCAATATTGTAGCATTTTCAAAAGATTTTCCATTAGGATCGTTTGGTGAATTAATAAACATTAGTTTTCCTTTAGCCGAAAAAGCATCGTCAGGCATTGAAAAATCTTCATTCAGTTGAATTTCATTAATTTTAGCATTATAAAGTGTCGCAAGTACTTTATATAATCCATATGATGGATAAAATATTACTATATCATCTCCAGGGTCAATAAAGACTTTAAAAATAACATCCAATATCTCATCTGAACCATTTCCAATAAATATTGAATTTCGATTAGTTAGTGTGTCCTTATCTCGTAATAAAACATTTAGAATCTCTTTTCGCAGCTCAAATGAAGTTGGATCAGGATAAAGACGTAAATTTTCATTTATGGCTTTCTTTATATCATTTAGAACGTCTGGAATTGGAGGAAAAGGATTTTCATTAGTATTTAGTTTAACCCAACCATCTTCCATAGGTTGTTCAACGGGTTCATAAGCGGAATATTTTCTAAGGTTTTCTCTTATCAATTTATTTAATTCCATTATTATACGCTTTTATAAATTTTTGACATATGATTGCTTCAATGAATTTCTCATGGAAACAATTATTTAAATATTTACGTAATAAAATTTATTCTTTATTTTTTAATTTAGTTATATTACTTTACTTTATGAAAAGCTATTTATAAGTGAAATATTAAAAGGTAATCTAAAATTTAATAAAAGGTTCGAAAACTCAATTTTTAAATTTATGAAAAATATTTAATTTATAACATGATTATAAGTTAT
The DNA here is from genome assembly GCA_048939445.1 of Promethearchaeota archaeon. Taxonomy (GTDB): domain Archaea; phylum Asgardarchaeota; class Lokiarchaeia; order Sigyniarchaeales; family SOKP01; genus Loki-b32. The sequence goes on from JBHLPN010000173.1 coordinate 6,721, forward strand.
ATCAAATAGGTGATT
>JBHLPN010000174.1:0-6728 GCA_048939445.1 Promethearchaeota archaeon
TATAAAATCTAGGGATTGTAAGGATTGATTTTTCTGTGTGAAACCTCAATAAAAAATGGAGGTGAAAAATCCTGGAAGAAGAATCAGACGAAATGGATCTGATATTAGATTATTATAAGGACTGGGATTCTTATAAAAATCCAGTTATGATGCCATTTGAAGTCCCAAATGAGTTTTCAGAAAGCCTTGAGGCAGAGGATGAAAGGAAACTGAAAGCTTTGAGACTGAGAATGAGAAAAAAACTGGGGTAAAAATATCAAAAAAATTCATTAGTGGCTTAAATTCTTTTTTTTTAATCAATTTATTATATCATGGTTTTAATCCTTTCTATTGCTTCTGTTATTCTTTCTTCTGGTTGTGTTAAAGCAAATCTCACATAGCCTTCTCCATATTTACCAAACCCTATTCCAGGAGTAATTACAACTCCAACTTCAATCAATTTTTTTACAAATTCCATACAACTATTATCTTTATATTGTTTAGGAATTTGAGTCCATACATAAAATGTTGCTTGGGGTGTGCTAGTTGTCCACCCAATATCATTTAATCCTTTAATTAGAATATCTCTGCGTTTTTGGTAAATATCTATCGTTCTTTTAACTATTTCTGGTTTTTTTTCAGATTTGTATTCATTTAAACCTTTTATAACTGCTTTTTGTATAAATTTCGGACATCCAGAATCAATTTGAGATTTAATTTTTCTTAAACCTTGAATAATATCCTTATTACCGGCAGCCCAACCACATCGAAATCCTGTCATATTGAACATTTTAGAAGCACTATTAATTTCAATATGGTTTTGATCAATTTGTAAAATTGAGGGAGCTATATAATCCCCATATGTAAACTCTGAATAAGGATTATCATGAACTATGAAAAAGTTGTAATCTTGAGCGTAATCAACTACTTCTTTTAAAAAAGCTTTTGGCGCTATTGCTCCTGTTGGATTATTTGGATAATTTAAATACATTAATTTTGTTTTTTTAAGAATTTTTCTGTCTATTGCATCCAAATCAGGTAAAAAATTCCGTTCTTTCAATAACGGCATTGAATATGGCTCTGCATCACACAATTTTGTGGCTCCATTCTCATAAACGGGATATCCAGGATTAGGACAAAGAACTGCATCCCCCGGATTAATAAAAGCTCTTGCAATATTAGCAACACCTTCCTTCCCTCCAATAACATTTGAAATTTCAGTATTTGGATTGAAATCCAAATTAAATCTAACTTTATACCATCTTGATATTGCTTTCCTAAAATCCTCTTCCCCCATACTTGCAGGGTAATTTTGATTCTCTGGTATTTTAACTTGTCTTATAACTTCATTAATGATAAGATCTGGAGTCGTTAAATCAGGGTCTCCTATCCCTAGAGGAATTAAATCAATACCTTTTTTTCTTTTTTGTGATAGCAATTGCTCTATCTCAATAAAAATATAAGTTGGTAGTCTTTTAACCCTCTCAGCATAACTAATTCTAATCTAAAACACCTCAAATTTTTCTATTTAATAATTTTATTTCCTAAAGATAAATAAAAAAAAAATTGAATATCCTTGGATATTCAAAGAACTGCTTTTAATTAAGATTTTACTTCATATTGTTTACGATCTAAGAATAAAAATGGGATAATAGCAAGACTCGATAATATTATCATAGTTATAAAGACTATTCCAAATATCGCTATAATATTAGTAAATATCTCTCCTGCTATATCAAATACTAAACCAGTAAAAACCAAGCCAAGCTGAGTACCTAAGTTTATAAACGATGTGCATATTGAATAATATGTACTAGGTGCTTCAGGATATTGCTGTGAATATTGAGTAGCTATAGCTGAAAACGATGAATTACTCCATCCACTCGAAGAACCAACAATGACAGCGAAAATATATAAAATCCAGGTAAATGTTGGTGGAAATGGTATTAAAAGTAAAGCCAATGCACCAGTAGTCAAAATTATAGATCCAAAGAAGGCACTTCTTCTTGATATTTTGTCAGCAACCATTCCACCGGTAATAGCTCCAGCAAGTACTCCTAATCCCGTTAAAAATGTAATAAGTGCTTGCCAAGGGTATAAATTTTCATCTGTCTCCAATACACTCGTTGCAAGGGGGACTGGAAGCCCAAGTTGGATAAGAATAAATAGTGCTAAAAACACAAATATTACCCCATCAACGATCGCCATAAAAAAGGAGAAAATATATACCTTCCAATTTTCACGTTTTTTAAACATTACTTTTAGGTTAGCTATTAGACTAATATCTTCAGTTATAGGCTTATGTGGAATAGTGAGAGTTATGGTTGAAAATATTATAGTTAAAACTCCTAGAAATAAAAATACTGAAAAGATAGGAATAACACCAATTAAGAGCAATATTAAAGGACCACCAACTATTATTCCCATGGATCTACATGCCCAAACCATCCCTGTTGTACGTCCAAGAAGTTCCTTGGGGCAAATATCAATAATAAAACCATCCATTGCTGTATCTGCAATTGCTACACCTAATACAACAAAAACTCCTGCATATGTGAATAGTGCCATCGCAGATTCAACATTTACTGATATTGTTAATAATAGAATCGTGATTATTATCCACATCAGACCAGAAAATGAAGCACCTCCCACTATCCATGGCTTTCGCCTTCCAATCTTTCTTGATCTTATTTTATCACCTAATATACCATAGACTAACTTCAAGATAAATGGAATAAATACGAAACTAAGCATAAATGATAATGCAGCAGGATCGACACTATCAAAAGGATCGGGTGTCAGGTTAACTAGAGTAAAAAGGTAGATAGGGATTACTGCTGCAAACATACTCTGATTTATGCCTTGGATGAAATAATTGAGCGAGAAAATACCAGTATACCTAAATTTATAATCAATAACGGTTTCCATAACAATTCCCAATTTTAATTTTAATTTAATGTTTAAAAGGTATTATGATTATTTGTCTTATAAATTTTTTAGCTTTAAGAAAATTGAATAAATAGTGAAAACAAAATAATGGAACTATAGTTTTATACAATAACTATAGTTCAATCTTCTCTAATGTTTCAAAATATGATTTTAAATAGGATAATCTTTCCGTATATTGAGTTCGCGTTTAAAAAATTTAATTTGGTTCATGATAAACCTAAGAGGTCGTGGTTCTATGATTTGTCCATATTTCTTTATATAATCTTCTAGAAGATTTATACTAAGTTCTAATTTATTTATTCTCTCTTGGACTTCTCTCATCATATTCTTACCCTAAACCCTAAAATTTTTATAATAATAAGGATTTAAGAAAAACCAATTAAAAAATGGTTAGGGTGCTTAAATTTTATAGATTCTAACACATCATCATAAATTTACTTCAATTTATTCCTCCTACTAATAATTCTCACAATATAATTAAGCTAAGAATTATTTCATAAATTAAAAATTATCTAAGAAAAAATTGAGTTATATATCTTAAAAGAATAGGATTAAGAGATGTTTTTCTCCTCCAAAAAAGAATAAAAGCAGATTGAACACACTTTTACTAGACACTCAAAATATTAAATAGAGATATAGATTTTTGGTTGTTCGTATATTTTATCATTGTAATAAAGAGGTTTTAGAATGGCAATGGGCTTCAGACAATGAGTTGATGCCTTATCCTTACTTTACATCTTGTTATTTAGTAGATGGTCTACTTATTGATTCTGGAGCACCAGGAGGAGAAAATGATCTTAGAGAATTTGCAAAATCACTCACCCATAACCAAATGATTGACCAATGCTTTGTTACTCATACTCATGAAGATCATGCTGGAGGTGCCCATATGCTAAATAATGAATTCGGGATTCCGATATATACAAGTGAAAAAGCTATAGATCTTTTAAAATCCGGCAAAACTTATCCTGAATATCGTCAAATGGCTTGGGGTCCGAAATTATTATCTGTTAATGCAAATATTATTGATAAATCGATTATGACAAAATCAAAGAAATATAAATTTGACCTTTTTCCTATGAGTGGTCATGCACCAGAATTAGTTGCTTTAATTGAAAAAAGTAAACAATGGGCTTTTGTTGCTGATGCGGTACAACCAAAATATAAAATGTTATTCGGAGGAAACAGTGATATTCAAGAAAATATTTCATTAATATATCGATCTCTTCAAGATTTATATGAATTTACGGAAAATATGGATGAACTTATAATATTTTCTGCTGGAAACGGTGTTTTTCATGGAAGAGAATTCCTTTTAGAAAGAATGAATGAAATTAAAGAAAACCATAAAAAAGTTCATGAAAGATATAAGTATTTTCTTAAAGAGGGAGTTTCTGAAAAAATAATTATAAAAAAAGTATTAAAAGAGATTTTTAAAAAAGAAAGTCTCATAGCTCAACTAACTAAAGGGGATCTTTCTAAAAGAAATTTAATACTATCTTTTCTTAATTGGCCAATAGAAAATAAAAAAAAAGGTTAAGTTAAAGTTAGATCTATATGGATATTTGAAATAGGGTATGAGATACAAGGATGTATAAAACCATATTCTTGATCAACCTCACGAATTACCATTTCAGGCGGAACGAAGACATTTCCAGATACTAATCTTGTCCTACAGAGAGCACATTGACCAGAGCGACATCCACTATCAATCTGAATACCTAACTCCTTTGCTCGTTCAAGGCTATTTAGTATTGGTTCGGTACATCTAGCGTTTATCATTTTCCTATCAACTTTACCTCGTTGTATCAAATCTATAGTAATTTGAATTTCTTTTGAACTCTCAATTTCATCAGGCCAACCTATAACTTGGGTTATATCATCTGGAACCCCATAGACCTCGAAAAATGCACGGTGTTTGGGGACCCCCATTGCGTTTAATTCTTTTTGGATAAATTGGTACATATCGCGGTTGCCTACAATATAATAATATTTTTTTTCAGGTGAATTAATATGATCTAAGATTTCCTCTTTTGTAATGAATCCACATGCACCAGTCCAGTCATCGTCTGGCTCAGAAAGGATATATTTTATTTTGATATTCGAACGTCTAGATTGTATATCTTCTAATTCTTTCCTAAATAGAATATCTTTTTCAGTTAAACACCCAAATATTACCCAAACGTTTAAAGGTAAGGCTTTCTCAGTAATATACCTTAAGAATGATATAAATGGAGTAATACCAACACCACCTGCTATAAATACCAAATCATTCCCATGAAAAAGAGGATTATAGGCTAATTCTCCTAGAGGCTCAGTAGCTTCAAAAGTATCTCCGACTTTAGCCGTTTCAAATAGATATGGGCTTACGAAACCATCTTCCTTCTTTTTAATTCCTAGTTCATAATAAGCCAATTGATTTGGTGAAGAGACTATAGAATATGGACGAGATGTTCTTACACCATTAATTTCAACTGTTAATCCGATATATTGCCCTGCGCGGAAAGGAGGTAAAAGTTTCATTTCCTTAGCAGAAATAAACCGAAATAATTTAGTGTCATGTGTAAGTTCCTCTATATCCGAAATTTGAATTTCTATTTTCCCTGGATGAATTCGATCACATAAATTTTCCAATCCATCAAAATACCAAGGTATTTGTTGTGTTTGTTCGCGCCATTTTTTTAACTTCTCTATTTTTTGATATTTCTTAATATCGGTCATAATCTCTTTTTCCATTATGAGCCCCCCTCCTTTTTTAAATAATTCAAACACATCCCAGCAGCCATTCTTCCACTATTAATACATGGATCATAACCTCCACCTATATTAACCCATGCACCCGCAAGATAAAGCCCGGGTATTGCACCTTTAGAATTTAATCGAAATCTTGGACTATTAAATACATCTTGAACATATCCATAAATCGCTCCATCCATATTTTTTGAATACCGATAATAAGTTAAAGGGGTTGCTGCTTCTGCTACTTCGATATAATCACGAATATCAGGTATAATTGTTTTTTCAACCATCCTAATCATACCTTCTGATATTTTATCTTTGATATAGTGATATTGATCAGGGGCAACATTATGCCAAAGCTTACCCATTTGTAGAGTTGTAAGTACTAATTGAGTTGTTCCTGGAGGGGATATTGTTTCATCAACGTGGTTATAGCAAGCAGCAACCATATAATCTGGTGTCTCTAATCTCTTAAAGCTTTCAAGGGCTGCATCTAAATCATCATCTTTATTTAAAAATGTCTCATGTGCAGTTAAACCTAAATCTTTATGTGATATATTCAGACCTAGATAAACAGAAAATGCTGAAGGTCCAATTTCCGAAGCATAAATGCGTTTTTTATAGTCGTCTGGAACCACTTCCGGTGGGAGCATTTTCATTGTAGTACATATTGGATTTACATTAGAAATCACTGTCTTGCAAAGGTATACATCACCATTAAGAAGTTCAACACCACAAACCTTTCCATGATCAACTAGAATACGATTAACTAAAGCATTATATCTAACTTCTCCACCTAGTTTTGTAAAACATTGTACAATTCCACTCGTTAAACTATGTGAACGCCCTGTGGGAAATGCACCTCCTTGAATAACATAAGCCATTATTATTATAATCATATAAAGTGCATTTAATTTAGATGGAGGAAGCCCCGCATACCCCCAAAGTTGTGCTAAAACAGCTATTAAACGCTTATTTTTTATAAATTTATGAAAAAATTCCTCTGCCGTAAGACCTGAAGCCCGAGCAAGCCAAGGATGTTCTTTAAGAATTTCTGCTGG
>JBHLPN010000175.1:0-6672 GCA_048939445.1 Promethearchaeota archaeon
GAGTGGGAAAAGACTTCAATAAGTGATTCTCTTCTCTCATTATTTTCAGATTTCACTCAAGATGATCTCACATTTTTTCAACCAATTCATGAAGATAATATTGTAGCCAATTATTTTGTAAAAAATAAGAAAACTGTGATCGTCGATCTTTCAGTTCTCAGAGAACTTAAAAAAAAAATCTTTTTAACTTTCATTATTTTGGCAAAGATTATTCATTATGTGAAAAATGAAACAGATTACTACAAAAAATTTATTGTAGTACCTTATATTGATATTTTCTTTGATGCTTATTTTCTTGATTTGAAGAGAAATTATGATAAAGTAGATATATTCTTAAATCCACTCATTGAGAAAAATTTCGGACTTATATTTTCAGCACATCAAATACATTATCTCCATACGAATTTCCTGCTTTACTTTAATAATCTCATTGCATTGAAAACGACAGATAACCGAGATATTTCGATGTTAAGAAACTTTATGAATTTGCAAGAACTTGAAGGGGTTGGATATTATACACGTTCTCGAAACCAAACATATCAAATACTTTATTTAAAAAATATGAAAGATAATGAAGTTTTAATTCGTAGGGATGATATTGATCAACCTTTCCCAGCATATATAGATTGGAAAGAAATTCAAGAAAAAGATCCACTTTCATATGAAGATATTGTTATTTTTATGAAAAGGCGAGGATTTGATTTAGAAAATACTGAAAGAAAAATATTAGAGAATGCTCAAAAGACGCTGTTTGAAATAGATCTCGGGCATTATATAATATATTTGAAGGAAATAATTAAGTTTTTAGATGAAATAAAAACTATTGACCAGATTGGGAATTTATATAAACATAAGCTTAAAACACAGCTAAAAGAGATCATTTATCCTAAAATATCGCAAAAAACAAGTAAAAAAGAACATATAAAAAGAGTGAGAGATGAGCTTTTAAATACTCTAATCAAGCACGGATATTTAGTTGAAGATCATCCACTAAGGGCAAGTGGTTCAGAAGCCTTAAGAACATCATATTCTGTAGGGGAAAGGTATCGGGAAGCTTTAGATGATTATTTTCAGACAAAAGGGAGAACTCAGACAGATATGCAAGTTCAAATATTAGAAAAAGCAACAGAAAGACCAGATTTAGAAAATATTTTTAAAGTTAACCCTCGAAAATATATAGTGCCAGAAAATAAGCTAAAACTAGCGCTAGCACGTGAATTTAGCGATTTTAATTATGATATTTTTACTATTTACAGTTATATTAATCGTGAGGATTATAAAAACGCGTTAAAAATTGAACATGGCATAATTAAAAAATATCTGATGAATGTATATCGGCACTTTTACAATGTAGAATCAGTAGTCATAGCTGACTTAAATGAGTTTTTGACTGTTCTAGAGGATATAAAAGGGTTTCCATTTAGCAAACAGGAACTTATTGATTATATTGATAAATATCAAGTATTAAACTTGGATGGAGAAAATTTAGAGTTATTGGCAAAAGAAATATATCAATTTATTTATAATTTCTTGATTAAAATTCAATATTATATTTACGAGGAGGAGAAGAATAATGAGCAATAATAAACAGGATTTTCTCTATAATATGCTAGAGAAAATATTGTTTGATGAGAATCATTTAATGAAATTGAAGACCGGGATTGATAAAGTATTTAATGGACAAATCTCTTCAAAAGAGTTGAGAAAACAAATCATTGAACTAAGAGTAGAAATTATCGAGAAATTAATTGAATTTTTTCCCTTTTACCTGAAACAAATTACCACTAAAAATAAATTAAATGAATTTATCGAAAAAAAGCTGTCTCCATCTCCTTTATCAACGGAATTACAAGAAAAAAATAAATTACTTGAGGAAGTTGCTATACGAATAAATACAATCTATGAGAAAATGAGAGAGACATTTATTGTATAATAATTATTTCAATACTCACAATAAGTTTCTTATTTATTTTTAAAGGAAAGGACCACAATTAGATCTCCTTTTTTTATTTAAATAAACTCATAATAGTATTTCTTCACCAAGAATTACACTCAGAATTATTAGATACTAATAAAAAGTATGACAATATCAGAAGAAATTGTTTCGAATTCAGTAATATCAATAAATCAATTATTTCCTAATTTCACTAACCAATTTATAAAGCCATTTGAAAAGGTATTGAATCCAGATATTCACAATGGAATGTGCCTTGATTTTGAATTATGCGACAGAAAGCAAAAAAATAAGGTAAGTCCTATTTTACGTCTAGCAAGACTAGAGGATGCAGAAGAAATTGTTAGTATCTACAAGGAATTATACAATTGTACATACCCATACAAGGAGATGGAAGATTTAGATGAAGTTCGAAAGATGATACAAGATCCATCAATTCAATGGATAATTTTTCAAGATCCCTCTTTTAAGATGGCAGGGTGTATCACGTTCGTTTTAGATTTTGGGAATAAGAGGGGTTATATTCGCGGTTTCATGCTTAAAAAGAAATATCAAGGATATATTGATATAACAAAGGCAATGATCGGCTCTATGCTAGGAATGATCTACAATTTTAGAGATCGAATCTATAATTGGTATGTAGAAAACAGAACTGCTCATGCAAAATCACAATATTCAATGTGGGTATGCGGAATTGCTCCAATTGGATTTTACCCAAATAAAGATATTTTTTTTGGTAAAGTAGAATCTGATTTAATGCAAATATTATATGATGAAAGATCTTTAAGACAGTACCGTAGAAAAGATATTCCTAATCTTATACCTGAGGTTGAAAATTGCTTTAAATTCTCTGATAAACGGTATAAATTAGGTTTTTATAAAATAAAGGTTCCTAAAATACTATTGAAATATAAAAAAGTGTCCAAATTTAAAAAAAATCTTTCAATTAATATTTCCACAGATAAATTTGGATATCAAACCATTACTTTTTCACTGAAAAATTTAGATTCCTATTTTAAATTCTTATATACTCCTACTGTTCAAAATTTTGAAAAAACAGAATACAAAATCGGGAATTTAGAGGAATTATATGTTTTTGTTCAAGAATTTATTAAATTTCAAAAAAAATTGAAAGCTCGCTATTGTGAAATTTTTATTTCTGCCTATGAACCAACACACCAAAAAATATTTTATGATGTTGGATTAATACCTCGTGGATATATTCCAAGTTGGAGATTTAATTATAAAAGCGATCTTTTTGAGGATTGTATTCTATTTAATTATTATGAAGGGAAGATGAATAAAGACATAAAAATAATTCAGGAAGCGGAAGAACTTCTTAAAATTTTGAATCCTACTCTTACTAATTAACAAAGGAAATACAAAGTTCTAAGAAGACTAATTTTATAATATACATCCATTTACTAAAGTTCTATTAAATTTATTTCTTGAACAAGCCTAAGAATATTATTAGAAAAACGAATATGTCTACTGATTCAGCTAATATGACATACATTGCTACTTCACCTAAAATGTTCTGTATAAGAGGTCGAAAAATGTTAGAGAGTAAATATAAAAAAAATCCAAGGGTTAAAATTCCTGGCTTAACCATTGTAAGACGCTTTAATCTGTAAGCTAAGAAAAAAATATAAACAATACCAATCAATGATGGAATAACAATAGCAGGTAATATGATACCCATAGTTGTATTATTTGGAGCGATAATAACGACACTGGATTCAATAAACACAATAATTAGTATTAATGCGGCTCGTAATTTATTCATAAAATCTTTATTTTTTAATTTCTGAAACCTATCTTCTAATCTAAAGAAAATTATTTCGAAACCAAGATAAATTAAAGGTGCTACTTCGAATATTATAATAAAAAATCTAAATTTTAGAAATAATAAAACAACATCAGTACTAAATGTGAAAAAAGTAAGATCCCAAAGTAAATCAATCGCCTTTCCAAAAATTAGAATTAGGAAAAACAATCCTAATAAGAAGGGGATATCGGATAAATACTGTGCTTCTTGTTTAAACCATTTATTTAGTAAATATATAACAGTAATAGTTAAAATTAAAATTCTGATGGAAATTACAATTAGAACTTCAAATGCGCCTTCATAGACTTCAAAAGCTTGAATAATAAGTGCCCAATTAATAAAGTATAAAATGGCAACCCCAATAATTGCTAAAAAAGATGATGTGAATATTAATAACTTATAACGACCCCTTTTTGATAACTTCATAAAAATTGATATAAATTTGTCCTTTTAAAATGAACTAAAAAAAAATATTAAAAAATGAATCGAAGGCTCTTGAAAGCATTCTACTCTCTCAATTTATAGAAAACTTTAAAAAAAAAGATAAGAATAATTTAATGTGTAGATGGAATAGGTGGCTTCACTCTTCGTGTTTTTTTAAACATATTAATGTTTCTTTCAATTTGGGCCTTATTAGGATCTTTTTCTAGCTGTTCATTTATATATTCCAACATTTCTTCTTGAGAAACTCCAATTTGTAGTAAGAATGCATTCACTTCTTTTTCCTTAAATTTATTTTCAAGAATTAAGGGAGCAGAAATTCTTAACGTCCGAAGCCACTTTTTTCTCGCTTCTGGATTTTGTCGTACAAGTTCTGCGTATTGATACGCATATAAAATTCCACCATAGCGATTAAAATCATAAAATGTTGCAGCATGAACAACATTACAGTTCGTAAGAAGTGGATCTGCATGTCCTTTTTTAATGTAGTTTTTGGACTCAACAAGTTCAATGATCTCTTGTTCTCGATATGGAATGACATGATAAGGTAGTAATACACGTGGAAGGTTTCCGCTCTCAATATCTTCATCAGATAGATACCATCGGCTATCGGATTCATCAAAGAATAGGCTCTCGAGTAATTCTGGTTTCCATTCTTTAATTACTTCTTCTTGTGGCATTTCATAGAAATATCTAAATATTTGATCTGGAGAATACCCAAAAAAAACATATGGAATGGCACGCTTAATTGCTTCTTTTACGACTATACTATGGATTAAATCGGAACAATAATCGCAGACAAATCTTGCTAGAAATACTTCATTCGAATTATGGTTAAAGAAAAGGTATTTGTATAACTTTATAAAAGTGGGGATGGCATCTTCAATTAATATATGGTCTATTTTTATTTGGTCAAGGGTGTCTCTCATATTATTCCTTGCAATATCTGTCATAAACCCTGTATCCAAGGTTACTGCTAACGGAGACAATCCTAAATCATTAACCAAATAGTCTAGGAGAGCTGTCGAATCTTTTCCACCAGAATATCCTAAAATACAATCATATTGAACCGCTCCATGATTTTTCTGTAATTTCTTTAATACTCGATTCCAATCTCTTAATGCATTTTTTCTTCTCTGATCATCTATAGTTATTCGAGACCAGTTGACATTTTTATGATCAGGATTACTGCAAAAACCGCATAGATTCTCAGAATTTAGTTGTACTCCCAAAAACCCATCTGGTAATATACACTTACTACATATATTTTGTTGTTCTATCATTTATCACTTTCTATAAAATTTTAAAGATAGGTGAAATGCAAACTATTTAAAGAAAAAATCAAGATCTGTCTTTTTTTTTCTTTAAAAATAAATATCTCTATACTATCTCAATATTTTCTAAGTTGGGAGAAAAATGGTTCAAGTTTTAGAAAAAATAGATATTGAAAAAATAAAAGTAAAGGAATCATACGATCTACGGGAAATTAGAGAAGCATTAGAATATAAATTATTCGTACCAGACATTCGGCTAAGATCTAAGATTATTAATGAGCTCCTTGTTTATCTACAATCAAAATTTTTATCACCAGAGTATAAACTTCGAGTGTTCATAGCATATGCTGATTTAGAAATCTGTGGAATGGTAATATGTCAAATTGATCCATATTATACTAGCTATAGTAGAAGATGTGGGACATTTGGATGGCTCCATGCAGACAGTTTAGGTGTATGTAGAAATTTAATGAAGGAGTGTGAGAATTTCATAAAAGAAAATAGAATAAGAAAATTACGGGGTAATATCAATTTTCCAAAAAACTTGGGCGGAATTGGAATTCAATTCATGGGATTTAATGAACAGATGTTATATGGTGTCTCATATAACAACCCAGCCTCACGGATTATTAAGTATTTAGATGCATTAGGTTATCAAAAAGAATCTGAATATTCATGTGTTTATGTTGCTCAAAAATCATGGACTAAAGGGAAAGTAATTGACAAGAATATAGAATTTAGATATTTATCATTGAAAGAATTATGCGATTATGCTGATCAGATTAGAGATCTTGCTAACAGCTCTTTTCATGAGATCTTACCAGATGCATCGGGGAGAAATCGTATATTTGAGTTTTTTGAAGCGTTTCAAAAAATACCAAAATCATTCTATAAAATAAAAGGCGATTTCACACCCAAAACTTATTCAAATATTCCTCAATTTGTTGAAACGTGGGAGACATACGATCTTGAAAATACGGAACCATTTGCCCCAATAGCTTTTGACAGAAAAACTAATGAGTTGGTTGGAATCTTATTAGGATTACCAGATTTATTTGAAACATGGATGGGGAACCCAATTACACGTTGCAATGTAGACACTGCGATGGTTAAGAAAGGATATTTTGGGAAAGGGATTTTTTCAGCACTCAATAATCTTGGACAGTTAACATGCA
>JBHLPN010000176.1:0-6663 GCA_048939445.1 Promethearchaeota archaeon
AAAAAGGCGGCTTATAAAAGTCTTGAAAGATTAGGAATATCTGAAATTGATCTTTACCTTATACATTGGCCTTCTCCTTTTAACTCAATTAAGACTCAAATGAGGGTTTTAGAGGATCTTGTAAATGAAGGAAAAGTGAGGTATATAGGGGTGAGTAATTTCTCGGTTGAACAATTTAAAGAAGCTCAATATTATCTTAAAAATGTAGAATTAGTTAACAATCAATTGTTTGCTTCTATTACAAGACAGAAACACATTGAACAATCACTACCTTTCTATCAAAATGAAGGAGTTATTATGACTGCTTATAGCCCATTAGGACATAATGGATATACTAATTTAAAAGGAGACTTGAAAGATAAATTGGAATTGATCGCAAAATCTCATAATGCTACTATTCAACAGATCGCCATTGCTTGGTTAATTAATCATGAAAATGTTATAACTATTCCAAAAGCATTCAAAATAGAGCATATAGAGGCAAATGCTAAAGCTGGTGAAATTAGACTATCTAAGGAAGAAATTGAATTATTTTATATGACAAATCAACCAATCGAAAATGTAAAATTAGCTTATCAAGATTAGAACCTTCGCTCAGCAAATTAAAATTATACTAATAGAACTTAGAAATCGATTGATTTTCCTAAATATGCATATTCAAAGATTTTTTTAAAGTCATCTTCATTTACCGATCTGGGATTAAATGGAGTTAATATATCTTTTTTAGCAAATGATATCAATTTCTCCAATTTTTGATTCCATTCCTTTTCATTAGGTATAATTTCTTTTAGCAGAACAGGGATATTAATTTTTTTTAGAAAATTTCTAAAATAATTTGCTAATTCTGAAGTTGAATCATCATAGTTTGATACGTTAAGGCAATTCAAAATTTCTTCATAGTTTTCAGCGCATTTGGGTTTATTGAATTCGATTGTATATGGTAGCATAATTCCAACAGCTATACCATGCGGTACTGGATGAAGAGCACCTAATGCGTGTCCACAAGAGTGAGCAAGACCACAACTTGAGTTTCCCATTCCAATTCCAGCGATTGAAGCAGCATTATGCAATTTTTCTCGGATATAAATATCTCTTTCATTTTCTTTCAGAACTTGAGGCAAAAATTTTGTAAGTAGTCTTATTGCATGGAAATTCATTGCATCACTAAAATCAGATCTCATTCTACTTGTTATACCTTCAATTGCATGAACTAAAGCATCTAAACCAGTCGATTTTGTTAGTTCTAATGGCATTAAAGCAGATAATCTTGAATCTAAAAATACTGCTGCAGGAATAATTTCATTTGAAGCGACAGTAATTTTCTGACCAGTCTCTGAATTAGTTATTATTGAAGCAGGGGTATGTTCAGCTCCAGTTCCAGAAGTAGTTGGAATTAATATTAATCTTGATTTCTGACCCAGATTATAGGATGATATAGGATTGCATTCATATATTGATTCTTTTTCAGTCTCATAAAGAAAGTAAACCATTTTAGCTGTATCCATAACAGAACCTCCCCCAAGCCCAATTATTAAATCTGGGTTAAAATCAAGGGCAATTTCATTACCTTTCATAATCATTGTATCTTTTGGATTTGGCTCAACATCATCGAAAAAAATGCATTCTTTCTTCTTTAGATATTTAAGAATTAATTCTTCATGAAGATTTTTAACCGTCTTATCAGTAATAATCAAGATTTTCTGCTCTTTTAATTTTTTTAATTCCTTTAATGAATCTTTTCCGTGATATATAATAGGAATTTTGATTTTATTTAATGACAAATGATTTCTCCCATCTAATATTTGCTTTAGTATTAAAAATCATAACTTTTTAATTTATTTAAAAATATTGAAAATTAATTAAGAAAAGGTTATTCTTGTTAAAGATTATAACACAATGGATAAAATTTTAGAAGCTTCATTCACCAACTAATTTTTTAAATTCCTCTAAGTCTTTGACATTTTCAAACTTATCGTCTGATTTTGCCCTGTCAGCATAATTTTTGTTAAGTTCTATTGCTTTTTTTAATAATTCTAGAGCCTTTGCATGATTATTTTTTAGGGATTCAAGACAAGCAAGATTATATAATACATCAATATTAGCCGGATCACTCTTATTTGCTTTATTAAGAAACGATTCTGCTTTTTTAAAATCTTTTAAAATTAAAAATAAATTCCCCAAGTTGTTCTGGACATCAGCAACGTTGTATAAATAAGTTTTAGGTGCTTCTCTTGCTAACCCTTTAAAAATTTTTAATGCATCTATGTACATTTTTTCTGCATCTTCAAGCTTCCGTAATCTAGTATACACTTTGCCTAAGGAGTTCTGAATAATAGCAACATTGTGGAGGTATATTTCTGGATTTTGTGCTGCTAACTGTTTAGAGATATTTAATGCTTCCATGAACATTGGTTCTGCATCCTCAAATTTATTTAAAGTAGCATAGAAGTCTCCGAGATCTAATAGAGTAAGAACTAACTCAGGTAAAACCTGATAAGGATAATGGTCTGCAATTTTTCTTTTAATTCTTAGAGATTCAAGGTGCATCCGTTCCGCATCTTCAAATTTTCTTAATTCACTATAAATAAGTCCAAGATTGCTCTGAGTCTTGGCAATATCCATTAAATACATATCATAAGACATCTTTGCTAATGTTTTGTAACTTTCTATAGAATCAATAGTACCATCTTGAATATCCTCTAATAAATCTAAATCAATATGTATATTTCCGAAATCACCTTCAATTGAGTGTTTCTCAGGTAGATATATACCATAATATTGTTTTAATAACTCATTATATGCTTTTAAATCATCTAAATATGATTTTTCTAAACCATCATACACTTTTAAATGAAATTCGGGTGAATGAATATTATAGTACTGTCTTTCTAACTCTTTATAGGAATTTAATGCTTCGCTATATATCTTTTCAGCCTCTTCAAACCGCTTTAAATCTGTATATAATGTTCCAAGGCTTTTTTGAGTCGCAGCAACATAAGGTAAATATATTCTATAATATTGTTTAGCCAACTTTTCATATATCTCTAAAGCATTAAGATAGATTTTCTCTGCATCCTCAGAATTCCCTATGGCAGATAAAATATTTCCAACCACAATTAAAATTGGGGCTTTATACTTATCTTCAAGTATAAATAATTCTTGTGCAATATCAATTAATCTTGTGTGTTCATATTCAAATTGTTCTATACGATTAGCAATTGTTAGAAATTCATTAACTAATTCCTCAGATGGATTTACTTTTGACTTATGATAAAGGACCTCAATTTCATCATAAAGATTAGCTTTAACTTTCTGAATTTTTTTCTCATAATAATGTAGTGCTTTTTTATGGTGTGTTTCATCTGTTAATGTTGCTAAAAAAACTTTAATTTCTTGATACGAGAATTCATATAACTCTTTTTTACCTTCTTTTTTCTTTATTATGTATGTATCCAAAAGTTCCTTAAGGAATTTCTCTACATTTGAAATTTCACAACAAGTCTCTATAGATTCTTTATCAATATTAGTTTCCACTTCTGTATTTATCACACTCAAAATCTTAAGCAATTCTAAAGCTTCTGGATTTGAAGCTAGGATTTCTTCAATAACTTGCTTATAAAAATTCTGTACCTCTATTAGATCACTTTTAAGATCAAAAGGCTTCAATTTATCAAGATCTAATCTTTGATAATTTTTTTTAATTAACTTTATTAAACTGGAATGCCCCTCAGGGAGCTGTTTAATTAATTCTATTAATTTATTTGGGTATCTTACGTTAAATCACTTCTTCATTTTCCTAATTATAAATGTTGAATTTCACACTTATATATTTAAATATACTTAATTTCAATAATCTCTGATTAGAATACTTTAATTAAACAAAAACTGATTTAATTGAATTGATAATTAAATTGATTTGCTTAATTATAACAAAAGGTAAATAATATTGATAAAAAGTAAATAAAACAATTAAATAAAATTAATCATATTTTTGTTTCTCTCCATTTTGGACCATTTTTAGATCTTTCGCAAAATAGGAGTCTCCATATGGAGTATATAATACTGCCGCGGGACTATGTGGATTTGATCTATCTTTAGCAATTAAAGTAGTCACTGGAGCTTCTGAAAGTTGGGTGAAAGTAATATCATGTCCTACACATAAGCCAATAATCATGTTCAAATCTGTTTTAGCCTTGTTCAATAACAATGCTTGAGCAACAGGGTTGCATGAAACAAAGCCAAGGGGATGTCCTGTTTTCGAAATAGTTGTATAATCTTCAGGAACATCTACATCTGTTTTTTTAATTGCTCCTGTTTTACAACAAACTGAACATACTTTAAAACCATAATTATCTAAGATTTCTGCTGTTCTTTTTGCTTCTCTTCGTAAACCCACACAAAAAGCTAATCCAATTTTTTTGAAACTCATTCTTTTAGCAAATTCTATAGTATCCTTTAACCGAGGCCAGATAAGATATCCTGAAGCTTCTACAATTGAGGCCATCTTTGTTGTTTTCTTTATGAATTCATCAGTTTTATAAAAATTGAACGCTTCTTTTTCGATTTCAGAACTTATGATCATCGGACAGTTTTCTATATTATCGTTTGGCTTTCCAAGGATGCAAAAATTTATGCTATTACATTTATGACAAGTAGGATCCATTTTTATTCATTTATTATATTTAATTGAGATTTCATTCTTTATTGAATTTTTAATTATTTAATTATTTAAGAATTTTTCCCGTTTCTAAATACCAAAGATATAAATCTAATTCAGCTAAATTTAAGTTAAGCTTATTTGCAATACCCTTTAAAACCTGTTCAATTTTAAGATATTTAGTTTTTGTCAAAGTTTTTGGTTTTTCAATTAGATTGTATTGAACTAAAAGATCTATGATATGAAAGTCAATTATCGCATAATTACTATACCCAATATTTCTTAAGAAATGACTGGCTTCTTTATATCCAATTCCTTTAATATTTTTCACAATCCATTCTCTTAATGTATAGCCATCGTTGCCAAATTTGATATTGCTCTCTAATTGAGAGAGTTTATTTCGTGCCTCAAGGATATACTTAGATCGAATATTTGGGAATCTATAACCTAATTCTTTAAATTTATTTACTAAATCCAGTTCAGATAAATGAAGAAAACCTTCTCCAATGTGTTCATGCACCTCCATGCATTTTACTGCACTACAGTTGGCAGTCATAATGCAAAAACAAAGCTCTCTAAAAATCATATTTATTGATTGATTTTTAATACCACTAAATTCAGTTAAACGAGTATCTATGCGATTTTTAATCGAGCCATTTTTAAGATTTTCAATTTTATCAATGAGTTCTTTCATTTTTCGGCAAAATTAGGAATAATTAGTAAAAATCGTTAAAATTTTTAGGAATTTTAAATAATTATTAGTTAAACAGATAAATGAATCGGTCTAAATACATAAATTTTGCGGGAATTGCCAAGATTGGTCAAAGGCGATGGGCTCAGAACCCATTCTCGTAGGAGTTCGGGAGTTCAAATCTCCCTTCCCGCATTTTTCATAATCATTATGTAAAAGTTACTTATTTGAAATGATCTTATGCCGAAAACAAAACTAAAAAGCGGTAGTTATTCTTTTTTTAAAGTAAAATTAATATTATATTAGTAAAATTATATAGTAATATAAGATGAAAACTGATTCCTCAAAATTATGGCAGATGATAAATTCCCAGATATAGAAAAAGAAAAAATTATAGTATTTCAATATAATGATGCATTAAATGAATTCCAAGAATTAGAATTAGCAGAAGATATACAAATAAATGAAATTTTAGATCCAGATTTTGTACTGCTTTTTGTTGATCCTACCAGATACCGAGTTTGGATTTGGCATGGGAGTAATACTACTACACGAATGAAATTTATTGCTGCTAAATTAGCCCCTAGTATTAGAGATAGATATGGGATTGGTTTTAAAATAAGTGCTGTAGATGAGGGTAATGAAACTTCAGGTTTCAAAGTAGCTGCAGGTATTGAAAAAGAACCTGAATATTTGGAAGAACAAACGGGACCTGCTTATGAGGGAACTGAACAAGATTTAGAATTGCTTGAAACTTTATCAAGGGAAAAAATCTTATTACTTCTTGAAAAAGCTGGAGTGCCTGAAGGTTATGAAAGAAAGATGGTTATCGTTAAAAACAAAATATATGCGTACAAAGAATTTGATCGAACTTATATAGGTTCAGTGATAAAAGAAAAAAAGCTTTTTCCTTTAAAAGAAGATGTAGAGGATGGACCTTATTTTGCTGAAAATTATATCCCTAGGATGCTTTTCTCATTCAATAATGTAGTATTAATTGAACTTTTGCAAAAAATTGGCAAGAAATAGTACTAAATCTTAATAAAAAATAGGTTGAGTTAAACTATCATGTCTCATGTTAGACGAAACCCTCCGCAACTACGGAGGACAGCAATAAGAAGAAGGCAAAGGAAAAAAATATTATTCGCTATAGCAATCATACTTTTACTTTTTATTGGTATTGTCATAACTGTTGTTTTAGTAATTATGTCAATGCCTTAAATGCTCTCAAATCATTAACTATATAATTTTAAATCCTTTAACTTAATTATCATAGAGATTATATAGTTCAAGTTGAGACTTAAAAAGATAGATT
>JBHLPN010000020.1:0-21273 GCA_048939445.1 Promethearchaeota archaeon
TTTTTAATGGCAGAATCAAAAGAAAATATAAACATTAAACTTGGTGGCATGACTTGTGCCAATTGTGCTTTAAAGATTGAAACTAAATTAAATGGTCTTGATGGTGTCAATAAAGCAGTTGTGAATTTTGCTAATGAAGAAGCAACTGTGGAATATAATTCTAAAACTGTTAATTATTCTGATTTCAATAAAGCTATTAGGGATTTAGGATATAAAGCATCTTTAGCAAAAATAGATTTAAAGGTTATAGATTCAATCACAAATGACAAATTTGATAAATTAATTGAAGATGCAAAGCAAATAAAGGGCATATATGAAATTCGCGGAAATTATGTTGCCTTAAAATTATTTATAGAATTTAATGAGTTGGAAATTGATGAGAATAAGGTTTATTCTGAGATAAAGAAACTGGGATATAATATTGAGAAATCTGCGGGCACTATAGATAAAGAAATAGAAGCTCACAAAAAAGAGATGCGATATCGTTTAAAAATATTAGTCATTTCATTAATATTTTCAGCATTTATTGCTCCTATAAATTGGTTTGTTCCCGGAACATTTACCCGGAATTTGATATTAGCCGTATTATCTACAGGAAATTATATTGTGGCAGGCTCATTCTTTTTAGGTGGTGCATACAAATCATTAAAAAACAAGTCTGCAAATATGGATGTTTTAATTGTTTTAGGTACAACTACAGCGTATCTATACTCTTTATTAACAACTTTCTTCATTAATGGCGATGTATTTTATGAAGCGATGAGTTTAATTTTCGCTTTCATTTTAGTCGGAAAATATCTTGAACATAAGACTAAGGGACAAGCGTCTGAAGCGATTAAAAAATTAATTGGATTGCAGCCAAAAACTGCTACTCTATTGAAAGATGGTAAAGAAATTGAAATTCCAATTGAAGAAATTGAACTAGGTGATATCTTAGTTGTCCGACCCGGCGAAAAAATACCTGTTGATGGAATAGTTAGAAAAGGTAAATCTAAGATTGATGAATCAATGATCACAGGTGAAAGTAAGTATATCACTAAAGAAGTAGGAAGTAATGTAATTGGGGCAACTGTTAATCAGACTGGTCTACTTCAAATCGAAACGGAAAAACTAGGTAAAGATACAATGCTATTCCAAATAATTGAATTTGTTAAAGAAGCTCAATCTAGAAAAGGTGCTAAACAACTATTAGCAGATCGAGTTAGCAATTATTTTGTTCCTATTGTTGTTCTCATTGCTTCAGTTGCATTTATTTATTGGTTCTTTATTGCTCAAATGGGTATTGAAGTTGCTTTACTTGTTTTTACGTCTGTAGTCGTAATCTCTTGTCCTTGTGCTCTTGGTCTAGCGATCCCAACAGCAATTATGGTTGGAACAGGTAAAGGTGCTGAGAACGGGCTACTAATTAAAGGAGGTGACTCTTTAGAAGCAATTAATGATATAAATACAATAGTGTTTGACAAAACAGGAACATTGACTGTTGGCAAACCTAAAGTATCTGGAATTTTCAGTGAGGAAGAATTCAAAGGAACTGGAATATCTGAAAAAGATCTCTTATTTTTTGCGGGAAGTGCGGAAATGGGTTCAGAACACCCTCTTGGAATAGCAATTATTGAAGAAGCGAATCAAAGATCTCTCTCTCTCAAAACACCTGATAATTTTGATGCAGTTCCAGGTAAAGGCCTTATTGCGACAATTAACGACCGAGAAGTCGTACTTGGAAGTCCAAAATTATTCAAAGAGACTAATATTGATATTTCTGAATATAATAAAAAATTTGAGGAATTTCAGCAATTGGGGAAAACAGCAATATTTGTAGGTATTGACAAGCAAGTAAAAGGAATAATAGGTATTTCTGATAGGATTAAAGATCAAGCCCCTTATGCTCTTAATCTCTTAAGGGAATTAGGCATTGAAATCTACATGCTCACCGGAGATAATAAACAGACGGCTTTAATTATAGGTAAACAATTAAATATTGATGAGAACCATATCTTAGCAGAAGTCTTACCTAATGAGAAAGCTTTGACAATTAAAAAACTCCAAGAATCATCGGAGGACAAAGTTGTAGGTATGGTTGGAGATGGGATCAATGATGCACCCGCATTAGCTCAAGCTGACACTGGAATTGCTGTTGGATCTGGTACGGATGTAGCTATTGAAACTGCAGATATAGTTTTAATGAGAGGAGATCTAAGAAATGTTGTTTCTGCAATTAAATTATCTAGGAAGACTTATAAGAAAATGATAACAAATCTGTTTTGGGCATTGATATATAATCTAATCGGTATTCCACTTGCTGCAGGTGTGTTATTTTATATTACGGGTTACTTTTTACCTCCATATTTAGCAGCAGTTTTTATGGCATCAAGTTCTGTATCAGTAGTCACTAATGCGTTGTTTCTTAAAAGATTTGAACCGAAAACTGAACAACAAATTAGAGAAGAAAAATTATTACTCGAAGAAAAAGCAACAGATCCTATATGTGGAATGGAAGTTATTCCAAGTAAAGCAATTGAATATAAATATGAAGGTGAAAGTTATTATTTTTGTAGTTCAAATTGCGAAGCTGAATTTAAACGAGATCCTGAAAAATATAAATCGTATGACGCTATAGATCCAAAATTAATGCATAAAGGAGTTTCTGAGGAAAATTTAATAACTGATCCTGTATGCGGAATGAAAGGAAAACGAGAGGATTGGATTGAATATGACTATAATGGAGAAAAATATTATTTCTGTAATGAATCATGTGTAAAAGAATTTAAATTAAACCCAGAAAAATATATTAAACCTAAGGATTCAGAAAAAGCTAAAATAAAAGTTAAAGAAACGGAAGAATCTATAGTTGATGTGCTAAAATGCTCGAAATGTGGAGCAATTCAAGAGTTACCTTCTCATTGTGGAAAACCTATGCTTAAAGAAGGGGATCAATTAGTGTGTTGGATGGGTAAAAACTGCGGATGTCAAACTATCCCGGAACATTGTGGTCAACCGATGGAATTAATTAAAGTTAGTTATAACAAATTAAAAATTAAAGAACAAAAAGAGGAAGAAAAGAAAATGGGAAAATTAAAATGCGTGGAATGTGGACTAGAACAAGATCTTCCAATGCATTGTGGACAAGCAATGCATAAGGAAGGTGATCAATTAGTCTGCTGGATGGGAGCTAGTTGTGGAGCTCAACCAATTCCAGAACATCACGGAAAACCTATGGAAGTTATTGAATAAAATAAATATTTAGGACTTGAACATGGAAAAGTTAAAATTATTTTGTTGTAAATGCGGAAATGTGATGGAGACTCTTCCTAGTATAAGCCAAGATGTTATTATTGATGAAGAAACTGGAGAAATGTTATATTGGAATGGTCAAAAATGTGGTTATAGGACTATTGATTACCTTGTATGTGAAAAATGCCAAGAAAAATGTTGCTAATTAAAAGTTTATTTTATTTTTTTATTTTTCATAAATAACAATATTTAAAGCTTTTTTTATGGTATTTTTACAGGAATAAGTTCTAGTACGACAATGTATGTTGCTCGGGAAATAGCAAATAAAATGGACTCTGGTACACTAGTTGTTTTATTACATGACAACTAGTTGTTTTATTACATGATGGTGGAGAGAAATATATCTTTCATCCTCTTTATTATCCTGAGAAGTGTCTTGAATGTACCAAAAAGTGTAAAATAATGACATTATGGGATGATAAATAAATTGAATCAATCACAGTATGGCGGAAAGAAAGTAAATGACATAATTTTAAATTGTCTTACTTCTTCCTCTTTTGAGTATGTAACCACATTTCTAAAAAGATAAAAATTAATAAGCCAATAAGACATATTATTGCTGCGATGATGAATCCCATTTGATAGGCTAAGATTTCACTTGTGCCCTGATTTATCAGGAAATCAATTAAAGGACCTGTTATAAGAGTAGAAGCAGATCCCCAACTCAGGAAGAACGTGGTATTATATACCGCAAATAATTTTGCACGCATTTTTGCAGGGATTAAATCAGAAGCAATTGTATATGATGAGGCATAAATGATAACTTCTGCGACCCCAATTAAAAAACTTCCTATAAAAATGATTTGTAGGAATATTGTGGTTGCTGTAATTATCAAAGCAATAATACCTATTGAGGTCCCTAGTATTAAAGTTCTTGAATGACCAAATTTTTTACTTAAAAATCCTGCGGTAAATCCAATTATCATTACTGCTACTGAACGTGAATTCGCAATAAAACTAAGCATTACACTATCTACATTGAATCCTGAGTCTAAACTTAGATATTGAGAATAAGGAATAGCAATAGAGTTCCTACCAAAATTAATGAAGGTTAATGCAATTATAAATATAACAAAGATTAATATGCTTTTTTGATTGTTATTATTGTTTAATTCTATGGAGTTTGAATCTTGTTGCTTTTCTATATCAATTCCTCCCTCAGGGCTAAATATTAACATTGGAATGGTAGATAAAAACATAACAGAGGAAGCTACAATGAATAATGGTCCATTTCTAAATCCAAATCCGTAATCATATAATATTCCACCAATAAGGATTCCAAAAATACGCCCAAATCCTCCTAAGCTTGTTAATTGTCCCATAATTTTGCTCCTTTTCTTCGAAGGGTATAAATCGCTTATTAGTGCACTCCATCCGATATTAGACATTGACCAAAACATTTCAACTAAGCTAAGACCTATAATAATTACCCAACCAGCAATAATAAACTCATTAAACATTACGTGAATACCCCAAACGGTTAAAGTACCAATTCCGGCTAATAGTTCACCACATATAATTAGAGTTCTTCGGCGTTGAAATTTATCACTAATGGGTCCCCATACAAAATTCTGAAATATTACAGACATTACCATAGGGATGCTAGCATAAAGAGTTGTCATTGTAACAGACAAAAGCAAGAATTCTCTTAAATAAATAGATAAATATGTATAGAAAAGACCTCTCCTAAACATCGCAAGCATCTGAAAGGAAGATAAACCTGTAAAAATTCTTAAAGGTGTTTTAGTAAGTTTTTCAGTAGACAATCTTGTCATGTTGTAAAGAGAAATATTTTTTAATTAATTGAAAGTAACTTCTTTTCTAAAATTTTCTAATCATTAAAGAGTTAATTTAAATATTCCGGGAAAATTCCTAAAATTCTTAAAATGACTAATATCTAAAAAAAGAGTAGAATCTAGAATAATCTGAAGTTTAATTATCTTGAAACACTTTCTTCCAGTTCTCTAATTGCTTTAATAACTTCTGAGTATTTGGAACTTGATTAATTTGTTCTAAGTATATTGGATAATATTTATACAATTTATTTAGTATATCAACCCATATTCGTTGGTTTTCTGTTTGCTCAGGGATTGCTCTTTTTAACTGAAAAAGAATTCTTTTTTCTTTCTTCGCTTTTAGTGCTTTATGGAAATTTTTTATAATATATATTCGAAAATCATTATACTCATCAGGTCTAAAAGTTAACAATGAATAATTCAAGTTAGCATCAGCAAAAGGCAAGAATTTAATTTTTTTATCCTCTGGATCATCTGGATTTTGTATTAAAGTAAATTCAATATCTTGGTTACTTAATTCTTCCAAAAGTGGATATAATTCTCCAGGACTTATTTTAGTATTTCGTTCAATTTGACTGGAAATTTCAGAAATCGGAACAAATATTTCTGGTATTTTTTCAGGATTTTCAATTCGGTATATGTACTCTTTTTTGATGATCTGCATAATTAAATTTTTTAGTTCTTCAGTAAGATCTTCCGGTGTAAAAGATATTTGCGTATTTTTTATTTTTTGTTGATATAATTCTCTATCTTTTTGTTTTTTACTATAATCAGTAGTAAGTGATGAGATAAAGCTATCGGTTGGTCTGTCACTTTCAATATCTTGAGTTAATCTACTAGTTTTACTTTTCTTTCCTACAGCTGTTTCGAATAATCTTTTACTTAGATATCTCCTTGCTTTTTGTTGAGCAATATCCTTTTTCTCAAAACGTTCAGTAATAGATACAAAATCAATCATTTTTACTGGCTTTCCAAACTCTTGCTTGTCTTCCTTTATTAAAATGTCCATATCTTTCTTAGCCAATGTTTCTAGAAGTGTATAGACATTACTTTTTGATAATTGAGTTGCTTTTATTAATTCTCGCTCAATTATTTCAATAGGATAAGCTTCACCCCTTCTGATATACTCCCCCCTTATTATTTTATAAATCCGATCCATACTTCTCTCCTCTTCCGATACTGTTTCTTTTTGCAATCTCATAAACATTGAAGTTTCACGGGGTTTAAGATAATAGATTAACAATGTACTACCCAAGAAAAAAATCATTATTATTGATATTATGTATTTATCAGCCATTAACACGACTCCTACATCAGTTACGATCTGATTAGCTATTTGGACATCTGGAGATAGAGTGAGATAACGTGTTAAAGTTTGAGCGAATACAAAAGCTAAACATAATAAAATCAAACCATCTTTTTTAAAGAAAAGGATACGCCATCCTAGACTTCTACCAAGCTTTCGGACAATTCGATATAAAAAATACATAGAAATAATAAACTCAAATATGAAAACGTATGAAACTGCTGAACTTGTTGCGCCAATAGTCGCTTTAAAACCATTAATAGTAGGTTCCTGAAGCAACATGTAAATACTTATTTGCAGAATTTGAAAGAAAAAGATAAATAGAACAATCAAAGAAAAAGTAAAATTATCAAATGTTCCTGCTCTTTTAGTTTCTGCTCGTCTTCTTGTAAAAACAAATTCAAAAATAATAAATATTAATGTCATCACTAAACTGAAATAAATCAATGGCATAACCTGTCGCATTTGGAGATTATACACATCAACAGCACTGCTAGGATCAACATTTCCAAAGAGATCTAATGATAACCATACTAAGAAACTTCTATAAAATAACGATATTATAACAAGCACTCCTAAAATAAAAAATGGAATAATAATTGCGAAGAGACGTCTTGATATTGAATACTTTTTAATGAATCTAGCTTCAATCTTTGTTGCAAATTTCCTTGAATAAATATAAAACCGACTACTCAACAGAATTAACCAAATCATTGCTAATGTTAATAAATAGGTCATGAAATTGATACTCGTTCCAATATAAAGAAAAAGCATATAGAACAATGCAATGAGACTGCAATACAAAATAAATTGCTTAATAGCAGATTTTTCTTCAAAAACGAAGATTCTCACTTTATCAATGCTAAATAAAATTGACAAAACCAATAAAAACGCTACAATTGTGTTTGAAAACGCAAACGGGTTACCAAACATTAGAAATTGAATCCAATTACTTTCTGGAATGTTAATTGCTGTAATTAAAAGTAGAGAATAAAAGAGAAATATTCCATATAATCCCCAAAATTTTTTCTTAAATGAATAAGATTTTGGTGGTTCCTGTCCATCAACCAATACTTCATGTCGAATAATTTTATCATAAAAACTAGTTTTAACTCTGGATTTAAAAGCACCTAATCTTAACTTTTGTTTCCATAAGAAGTCTTTAATCTTATATGTTACCCCGAATTTCCCCCGTTTTGAGATTTTGGCCAATCTTAGTGTTCTAAATTTCTTTTGTTTTATCTTATCCTCTGTTTTATCTTTAGACTTATTTGACCTTTTTGAAGATTTAGAATTCGATTGCTTAGCAGACATTTTTAAAATAAAAATGGTGTTATTATTATATGTTGTATATGAGAACTTTTAAAATTTCATAAAAGAAGAAAGTGAAGAAAGTCAATAGATTAGAATTTTATGTTTTGAAGTAAATAGATTGTAGAATTTGAGTCAGCAAATATTTCCTAATTTGAAGATATTTAAGTAATGAAAATAAAATTAACTGAAATTATATCAAAAAGATTTCATTATTAAATGTAAATTTTAAAAATATTCAAATATAACAATTAAATATAGTTATTTCTTTTTGTCATTTGAAAAATGGAAAAAAATCAAACCGAAAACAGGGAATCTTTCATTCAATTAGTTAAGAAGGCTATCGAGTTACTTGCTGATAAAAATATATCTCAAACAGTTATTTTATCTTCCTATAAAATCAATTCCGTTTTAAAAGAAAACTTCGGAGTAGATATAAAGATTGATAAAATAGGCAGGATATTAAGTAGAATTGCTAAGTTAAATAATTTAAAAAGGTTAAACACAAATATTCCCAAGTATAGATTACAAGTTTCAAGAGCTGCAAGTCTGCAATTTTTTTAAGTTTAAGTTAAATTTCTAAAATCTGTTATAATTTTTTGAAGTTTATCAAGCAAATTCCTTATTTCTGAGTAGTTATTCTTGAAGGGATCTAATTCTTCGGTCAATTTATTAATTTTTTCATCGATACTGGTACGTAGAGGATCTATTAATGTATCTTGTTTCTCTTTAATATCTTGAGTGAATGAATTTACTTGGTTGTTAATCGTATTTAAATAGTTTTCTAATTGTTTTATCACTTCTTCGTTCCTAACATTGATTTGAGTAGTTTCTTCAAGTTTTTGAGTTGTTGAGTTAACTAAATCCTCAATTTCAGAATTTATTTTGTTTATATTAATTTCAATGAGATTATTTAAATTATTAACAAGGTTGTCTTTAACTACAGAGATTTCTTCTGTAACTTGTCTATGATCTGCTATTCGTGTATCTACATAATTAGAAATACTTTTTTCGAATTCATTTATAGTATTATCCAACGTCTTTTTAAACCAGTTGCTTACTTTTTTAAGTCCAGACATTACTGCTTCTTTCATTTTATTAACTGTGTTACCGATGTATTCAGTTCCCTGAGAACTTCCTCTTTCAATATCATTAATCCAATCTCCTAGTTGTGTCTTAAAAGTATTCATAAATACTTCAGAAAACTTTTCTGACCCTTGTTTAAATCCAGAAATAATAGAAGTAATTTCAGGATATTCCATCAATTCTTCTTCTATTTGTTCTGGTATTTCCGAAGTCGGAATTTCTTGTAAATCTCCTGGGATCTGTTCAACAATCTCATTTATTTCTTTAATTAAAATGGGGTTCTTTCTCTGAAAATCCTCCATAAACTTTTGAATCCATTTAAAATATTCTAATGTAGACGGTATTTCAATTTCAAATGATACACTAGAATATTTATCTGTTATAGAATAATCATCTAATCGAAAGATTTCAAAACCAAGGTAACCTGCTTTATTCATTAAAGTATGATCAAAAACTATACAAAAACCTTGTGGGAACTTTTCATTTTGAAAATATTGTATATTCCCTAGATCGCTTTCTGAAAGGTATAATCCCCATGAAGGATGAGAATGGTAATAGCCAATTAAACGTGATGAATATTTTTTTTCTATTTGGGCGAATAACTCATACATCTCTTTATTAAATCCTATTTCTACCTTTTCACCATGAGTAATAGGTATTGCATTTTCTACTATAATCCTATTATCAACTTCATTATATTTTCCTAAACAAATTCCTAATACTTCGGCACTTTCTTCTAATGCTTCACTCCCAAAACGTAAAACATGAGTTATCATGTTTCTGAAAGCTTCCTTCTTAATGAAGATCTTTCCATTTTTAGTCATATTTGTATTCTTGAGCGTCTCCTCTGTGTTCTTTTCAGTCATTTCTATCTACTCTCCTCCTTTTTCATAATTTTCTACTTTCCTTAATAGTTCTTCATTTTGATTTTTTAAATCTGTTATACTTTTTTGAAGAGTCTTATTTTCAATTTCAAGGGTATCTAATTTATTTTTTATTGGATTTTTAGTACTCTCTAATAAAATTATAGCAGCTTTTAAATCTGAAAGAAAACTCTTTGAATCTTTACTAAGATTGATATAATTCCCAATGACTTTATTAGCATTTTTTATGAATAATCCAGTCAAATCTTCAATTTGTTTTTTTAAAGAATCTAATAATGAGCTTTCTATTGACTTAATATGTGTAGTCAAATTTTCAACAATTTTAACTTTCTCATTTAAAGTCTCAGAAACTTCTAAGCCTGCATTATTAATTTCTGTTAATTTATCAATATGATCATTAATAGAATTCATTATTTTGAGCATAATATCCTTTAACTTTAGTTCAAACAATATATTAAATTGCTCTTCAAGTTCTGTTTTAATTTGATTAAAAGAGCTTTTGAAAAATTCTTGATTTGAGTCGAATTCTTCAAATTTATCATCAACATACATATCTAATTCATTTAATTTATCCTTTAAAGAAAATTTAAAATCCTTTTGCAAATTAGAAATACCCTCGCTAAGACTACTTTTTATTTTAATTATGTCCTCTCGCATTTGTAAATTATTCTTAACGGTATTTCTAATCACATTATCACCCCAAGAATTAAGAAATAGGATTAATGGTTCAATGGATAACTCTAATAAATCTATTATCGCCACTTTAAGAGTAGACATAATCATATCAGTGTTTAATTCTGGTATTTTTGCAAGAATCTGACTCTCACTTGGAAAGGCAATATCTCCAAACAAGTCAGGCATTTCATTGATTTCTAATAGAGGTGTTTCTTTAGAATGAACACAATTTATTAATTCCATTAATTTTAAGTAATATTCAAGACTATCAGGAGGTTCTACTGTTGTATTTACTTCATGATAACCAGACATTTGACCTTTATTGGGATTATCTAATCTAAATGTGCGAAATCCTAAATCTCCTGCTTTTTCTAAATATGTATGATCAAAAACAATACCAATAGCACTAGGGTTTGGTGTCTGCCAGCCAAGCTGATTTCTAATGTCTGTGCTAGAAAAAAATATATCTAACCCTGGATGACTATGGAACCATCCACAGCTGAACCAGTTTTTTTCGGCATAAGTAGCATCAACCATAGAAAAAGTAATGTAATCTTCAGGAGCAAAAGCAACTTCAATTGCTCCACCATGGGAAATAGGGACCGCATCCTCGATGATAACATCTCTAATTCCTTTTTTATCAGGTTCACCCTCTAAATGTCCTATGAGGATGCCCATTACTTCTTTAAATTGTCTACGATCTCTTGCTTTATTACCAAATCGAAGAACATGTATAAGCATTTTATAATAAGCATCAGGTTTAATAATAACACTTTTATCAGACGTCAAAATCAATCACAAATTCATTAGACTTAGATATAATTAATTATTGATACATATATAGTTTATTTATATTTAGATAAATTCCTCTTTGTTAAATAATATATTAAAAAGTTAGAATAAAAGTATAGCTTCAAATTAAAATTAGTGTGGCAAAGGTTTTCCACAATAGGGACAAAACCGGAATCCTAGATCTTTACCACAAAAAGGGCAAAATACACCTTCTGAACTCACTTGTACTTGTTCATTGGCTCCTTCTTTTGGAATAGAGGGTAATTGCCTTGATGTTTTAATAGTTGACGCTGTAGTTTGTGCTTCTACCTTTCTCGCCATAACTGTTGCCTTAAAAGCTTGTCGCCGTTCTTCTTCAATTTCTTCTTGTGTTTTCGCTTCTTCTGATTTTACCCATCCCTGAACTTTAGGTCTTTTCAACTCACCACCAGGGACTTTCTCTAGCTCAACTTCTTTGGTTTCAGAAATAGGTGCTTTAACCTTTTTCTCTTCTTTTTTCTGTATTGCTTGTTTAACTAGAGCTTGAGTAGTTTTCATTACTTGATGTGGATTGATATTAGGAATTGCTACAGTTCTAATAACCCAACCTACGATTAAATTTTGGTTTGGAAAATCACCTTGGACATCTTCATCCTTAAATACATAAGAATCTATTACATCTTTTCCTTTTAACATTCTAACTGCCCATTTTTCATTAATCAATCCTAATTGAAGTCTATAGGACGTTCCTGGGACACCTAGCTGGCTTGTTAACGGTTCGAATCCTCTCTCCGTCAATTATAATCACTTTTTTAACATATATTATATGATTTCAGTAATATTATAATGATTAATTTCGAATTTAAATTATTTTTTATTTCATGTAAAAATTTATTCTAAAATTAAAAAATCTTTTCAGATAGAATAACTTGAAACTTCAATAAAATGTTGGTTTCTCTAGATTGTATTTTGTGATTAAAAACACATAAATAGAAAAACTTGTATTATTTTGTAAAAAGTTATTTTTGAAATATACTGAGTTTTTAAAATGACTGTTATTATCCCTAAAAAAGTCTACTTAACTTTAGTAGCTGCCGCTGTCAGATTTGCCAATGCCCGTATTCCTAAAGATGATTGGTTAGAAGTAAGTGGAATTTTTACAGGAAGAAATGAAGGTAACGATGTTATAATAACAGAAGCTTACCCTATCATGCATCAAGAATTAGATAAAGACGCTGTAATTGACCAATATAAATGGGCAGATGAAGATTATGAAGCTTTATATATAATTGATGATCTAGCTTTCTCAAAGATTCCCCCAGAGTTTGTAGTTGGATGGTGGCATTCTCATCCAGGATTTAAAGTTATGATGTCTCACATTGATATTCGTACTACTCTCTCTTACCAACAAAACAATCCTTTAGCAATTTCCCTTGTTTTTAATCCAACTAGGTTAATCCGTCAGATTGAAGTAGCAGATAAAAAGGGAGATCCTGATATACAACTTAAAAATGATCCCGGATTTAAAATTTTTAGATTAAATGATGCAAATCAAGGTCTTGAAGCATCATATCATACGGTAGATTATAAAATTGAGGGATATGATAATATGGAGCAGTTAATTACTTTAACGCAGAAATTTATTATTGATATTACAAGTTTCTTTCCAAAAAGTGGTGTTCCACAAACTTATGAAAAATTTATTGATAGTAAAATTAATGAGTTTAATTCATTATTACTTGGAACAGAGGAATATTTAACTACACTGACTCATCGTGGTGAAAAGAAGAGGATACCAGAAGTTTTAAAATCCCAAACTCAAGAAATTCGTAAATTTGTAGCTGAAACTTTTATTAAGATTGAAAATATTAAAGAATTTATAGATTATTTAGAATATAAAGAAAAAGAAACCATTATACCCCAAGTTGAGAGTATTCTACACAAATGGGATGAAGCGATTGCTGGTTTAGATAAAACATTAAAATCATTATCGAAGAAATTTTAGAATTTTTAATAATTTTCATCTTATTTTTAATTTTGATAAATTTTTATTTGATTGCGCCTTTTTTTGCTTAATTAAACGATTATTTTAAAAAAAAAAATCAGAGAATTTTAAGTATCCAGTTGTTATTATGAAAAAAATCAATTTTCCTTTCACAGCGATTCTTGGTCAAGATAAAATGAAGATGGGGTTAGTACTGAACGTTATTGACCCTGCGATAGGTGGAATTCTCTTGACAGGGCACCAAGGTACTGGCAAAAGTACTGCTGTAAGATCTATCGTAGAATTAATGCCTCAAATAGAAGTTATTAAGGGTTGTGAATTTTCATGTAATCCTGATTCTGATATCGATGATTTATGTGAAAGTTGTATTGATAAGAAGGAAAAGAAAAAGATTGAAACTGAATTCAGGGATATGTGGCTTGTCAATCTTCCTTTAGGCGTTACAGAGGATATGGTATGTGGGAGTTTGTCTATAGACAAGGTATTAACAGAGGGAATAAGAGCCTTGCATCCTGGGTTACTTGCTAAAGCAAATCGAGGGATTCTATATGTAGATGAGATTAATCTACTTCAGGATCATATTGTGGATGTTCTTTTAGATGCAGCTGCATCTGGAGTAAATATTATAGAAAGAGAAGGCATATCTGTATCGCATCCATCAAGATTTGTATTAGTTGGTTCAATGAACCCTGAAGAGGGGGATTTAAGACCCCAAATTGCAGATCGTTTAGGATTAGAAGTAAGAATAAAAGCACCCAGAGATTCAGAATTGCGAGCTGAAATAACTAAAAGGGTTATAGAATTTGATGACCATCCAAAAGAATTTATTAAAAATTTTGAAGATGAACAAGAGAAATTAAGAATAAAAATCATAAATGCTCGTAAAATATTAAAAGAAGTTCAAATTCCTAGTTCTGTTTATGAATTTGTATCTAAAATCGTAAATGAGTTAGAGATCTTTTCTCAAAGAGCTGACATTACTTTTATTAGATGTGCTAGAGCTCACGCTGCATTAAATAATAGAAAAGTTACAATGGAGGAGGATCTAAATGTCGCAATGGATTTGGTTTTTGAGCATAGAATTCAATCTCTTCATTACGAGATGACACCTAAAGAAATCAAAGCAAAAATTGCTGAAGTATATGGAAAGATAAAAGAAGCCTATGAAAACACCAAAATCTTATTGCCCAATAAAGAGACAGAGGGACCTTTAAAACATTCAGATGAACCCCAAAACGAGTTTAAACGCCAATCTGTTGATCCGGATAAAATTGATATTCCTGAATCAAAAGAGCAAAAATTACCTCCACCAAAATATCCTGATAATAAAAAGAGAAATCCTAGACCTGCTGGAGGGTGGAAAGTAAAAAATATACCATTTGATAGTGATTTAAAATTTTTTGAAACTAAAAATGAAACGATGCCATTTATTTATAAAATGGAAAAAAAGATGACTTCTATCTTAGATAATATTAGAAAAGAACGAAAAATATCTGATTACGGTGGAAGAGGGATAGGAAGAAGAATTAAAATATCTTCATCACAAAAGGGAAGATATGTATCATATAGGACCCCAATACGTGAAGAACCAAAAAGCATTGCTTTAGACGCCACAATTAGAAATTATCTGAAAAATACTGTGTATAATAAAACTCAAATTGATTTTCCTTTACATTTTAATAAATATGATTTAATGGATAAAATTTATGAGTATCGAGCACCATTAGCTCTCTTTTTTGTACTGGATAGTTCAGCATCAATGTATTATGTAATAAAACAGATGACAGATGTAATACTATCCTTGCATAGGGAAGGCTATAGAAAAAGAGATAAAATTGCATTAATAATTTTTCGCGGTAAGGAAGCAGTTGTTCTTCAAAAGCCAACGGTTAATTTTAAAATGGCAATAAATAAATTAAAGAAGATAGAAGGAAAAAGCTACACACCTATGGCAGCAGCGTTAAAAAAAGTGTCTGAACTAATTAAAACTGAAAAATTGAAAGATAGAAATATTATCCCTATTGTTTTTATATGTAGCGACTGTGGAGCAAATATCTCCTTTAAGTATCCTGATTTAATAGCCCAAATCGAAACAGATTACACTTTGATTACAAAAGAATTAAAGGAACTAACGAAAAAATTATCAAAACAAAATATACATTTAGTTGTACTAGAGCCAAAGAAGTCTTATGCTACACATGCACTTGGAGTACACACTTATTCTGCAGAGCAAATTAAAAAGAACTTCAAAAAATTTGGTAATGCTCAAATATATAGGTTTGATCGCTACAATCCATCTTCTTTAGTATTAGAATTAAAGAAAATACTGTAAACAGCAAAATTTCTTTAAATTTTAATTCTTATATTTTAAGTAATGGTTGATAACTCAAAATCTGTACTTGTAGTTGGTTTTAATACTCGTCCATTAGCCTACTCTCTGAATAAAGCTGGATACGATGTATATGCTGTTGATTTCTTTGGAGATTTAGACCTTTTTCCTTTTGTAAAAGATTATATCATAATTATGAAAGAACTAAATACTAATTATGATTCTTTGAAGGATAAATATGGAAAGTTTTTAGCCCAATTTGCGCTGAAACTGTATCGTAAAAGACAAGATGTGAATTTCTTCTTAATTGGAAGTGGTTTAGATGATGCATATGAAGAAAGAAAATTACTCTTGGACGAAATTAAAAATTTTGATACAAAAAGTGTTAATAACGATTTGGATGTTATAAAAAAATCAAGAGATATTGAATATATTTTTGAAATTCTTAAATCCCAAGGCTATATTATTCCTGTTTATTGTACTCTTGAAAAGTTTAAATCAAGGGAATTCATCTTAGAATATCCTTTTATTTTAAAAAAAAAGAGAAGTGCAGGTGGCATGAATGTCTTTAAAATTGAAAACCAAATGAATCTAATATCTCAAATGAAAAAGTTAGAAAAGGAATTATTTACTACATCAGAATGGATGATTCAAGAGTATATCAGAGGAACTCCTATTAGTAGTACAGTGATTTCAAATGGTAAAGAGAGTGAAGTTATATCTATTAATAAACAAATAATTGGTGAGAAACTTCTGAATTCTCCTAGAGAATTTGCATATTGTGGAAATATTGTACCTGCTGGATTACAGAAAGAGGAAGAGACTTTAATTTCTGAAATCTCGCTGTTTTTAACTAAAAAATTAGGTTTAAAAGGAATTAATGGTTTTGATTTTGTATTAAAAGACCATCATCCATATTTTATGGAATGTAACCCAAGAATTCCTGGTTCAATCAGAGCTTCTGAATGTGTTTTAAATTTGAATCTTTTAGACCTACATATTAAAAGTTTCAACCTTACAGAATGGGTAAATATTATAAAATTGATTAAATTGGCAAAACCCATGACGGTCGCAACAAAATTAATCTATTTTGCTCCAAAGGATATTGATAAAAAACTTTTAGCAATAATAAATAATCTAAAATTTATTCATGATAAAACTGAACCGATTAGACAAATTAATAAGGGAGAACCTTTATGTACTATTTTATTTGAGGCTAAGGATTTTTCTAAATCTTATAATGGGGCAATAGAGATTGCAAATAAAATTAATAAAATTATTGGATATTAATTTTAAAATGGATTCACTTCGAAATTATTGATTTTATTTTCGCAATGTAACCTCCTAGTTTTCTTCCGTCTGATTCTGGAACTGCAAGTGCAAGAATTCTATTTTCGTCTAGATCATGTAGTATTACCGAACCATTCTCTCCACCTATGATAGAATATTCCATATGACTCTCTAACAAGACACCGGATAAATTATACAAAGCAGCAACCATAGCTGAGAGGATTGGTTCAGGCATAGTAGATTGAATCTTAATTGGTAATCCATCCTTGGTAATAATTGCTAAAACGAGAGTATTAGGTATTGCCCTTTTAAGACCTTTAAATATCTCTTCCTTAAGGATATCTGAAGTTTCAATTATGGCAGATATTTGTAAACATAGTTTTTGCAATTTATTTATGTATGAATCTAATCCTTCAAGCTCAGCCAATTCTCGATGTAGATAAGTAATCATAGTAATATTTCCTGTTAATATTGAGAGGACAATCTTATCCTTCCCTATAATTAAGTTATAAGAAACATCTTGATTTAATGAGTCTCTTAACATTTTAGATGAGAGAAATACGAGACTACTATTTGCTGCTGTTACTTCACCTGTTGTCATTTTTATCTCTTTTTTAAACCTGCTTGCAATTTTTGTGCCTTCTGGAGTTCCGATATTCATACCAATTATAGCAGATGATGACTCGAGCTCTTTTTCTATTCGTTCGGACACATCTGCCTTTAATTCTTCTAGTATTTTTTCTTGCTCATCCATAGTGAATATTGTATATTTGAAAATAAAAAGGTATTCTAATAATTTAATAATAATTTTAAGATAATGAATACGAAAATTAACTAAGGGTGTTAAATGGTTCTAAATAAATCTACCTTATTCATTGCCAAAAATAATAAAAAAGAATTAGAAATAATAAATTTTTAAATGGTAATCATTATAGTAAAAATTATAAATAAAAAATATTGTGATCTTAGTGAATTTGTATGGATTATGAAATAAAAAAACAATTAGAGACTAAGGATAACCTAATTAAATTAAAAGATGAACAAGTCAAGACTCTCGAGAATTCTCTGTTGTTAAAAGATGAACAAATCAAAACACTTGAAAAAACATTGAAAACCAAGGACAAGGAAACTAAGACATTAGAAAAAACTATAGTTTTAAAAGAAGAAGAAATTAAAAAGTTAACTTCCTCTGCTATTGATCATAATCTCTTAAAAGAAAAAGATGAAATTATCACTCAACTTCAAAAAGAGATTGGAATATTAAATGAAGAATTATCTAAGGCTGATGAAGATTTAGAGAGCTTAGAATTAGAAAATGAGAAATTAAGAAAAGCTCAAACAATTTCTAAAGACATGAAGATCATTGATTTCACAAATATAAAGATAATTAAATCTGAGATTCTTGAAAAGATGAGACAAATACTAGAAAATGCCATTGCAAATGTTACCATTATTGTTCCCAGTATTGAAGATCTACAGGAGCTCTATCTGTATGAGCTTAGGTCGTCAGTTTCTATGAAGATTGCGTGTTCAATTAATCCTGGAATTGCTGAACATAATGAGCTTCTTGAAGAATTCGAAAGCTTAGATAATATTAGTTTGCGTAATTATGAACGAGCGGACAGATATGTGTTGACTAGGGATGGAGAAGAACTCCTATTAGCAGTAATAGGTAATTCTGACGAAAATAATTTAGTAATTCATACAAAGGATCCAAATCATATTAAATTGTTTAATTCAGTGTCCACAGAAGGGTGGATA
Organism: Promethearchaeota archaeon; assembly: GCA_048939445.1. GTDB lineage: Archaea > Asgardarchaeota > Lokiarchaeia > Sigyniarchaeales > SOKP01 > Loki-b32. Next base: position 18,506 of record JBHLPN010000020.1, read on the forward strand.
CAGAGTAGAAAAGTTTGATTCTGTTTTTAAAAAATAGGACACTTGTCTCTTTCACATTTATTATTAACATTTGAAAAATCACACTTATTAATTCTATAACCTAAGTTAATGTTGAATTTTTCTTTTAGGAATTTCAAAGTTTCAATAATCGATAACCATACCGATCTTTTACAGCAATGTTCTAAATTATCAGCGATTTTATTTAATGATCTTGAGGTTATTTGATTTGCTAATGTTCTTGGATAATCTGTAGATGGAGTCGCTCCTGTAAAAATACTTATTGCTACTCCAGAACCCATTCCAGCACCACATGATCCATAAAAGCCACACCACCCTCCAGGAATTTTAGAAGCTCTCCTTATTGCTTCTTTAATATCAAATAATGATATTTCATTTCCGTCAGGTTTTTTGCTATTATAATTCCTAAGCGCTGTTAAAATAACTGCAGGAGTTAAAATATGGTGCTCAGGACCATATATTTTGAAATTTGGGTGTTTCATTATTAAATCTGCTAATTTGAATGGATCTTTTATGTCAGTATCTTCACATATCTTTTCAATTATTTCTATTGGACCTTTAGAATGACAATAGTCACAAATATAATGACCTTCTGTACAGTAAATATTAGTATTAAATGATTTTTTACAAAATTCACATTCAAGATCTCTGTATTCTTCCGGTTTTGTTGCATAAATCAACACTTTACCACAAATTTCGCATTTATCACTTTTACTTTTACTCATTTTTATCATAGGGTTATAATTCGTTAAATTTCTATAAATTCTCTTTTTCTTTTATTAAAATGAGCCAATTGATTATAACCAATTTTCTTCAGCAATTTTATCATTATATTAAATTCATATCCCAAATCATTAGGATGATGAGCATCTGATCCTAATAAAACAGAAATATCAAGATTAAACATCTCTTTTATAATTTCCTCGCTTGGATATTGTTCATTTATATCTTTTCTTAAGCCACCAGTATTAATCTCAATAGTTAAATCTGCTTTCTTTGCTAATTCAAGTGTCTTAATTGCTTCATTCATAACTAATTCTTTATTGTTAGCTCTTTTGTTATATTTTTTCGGCAAATCAAAATGACTTAAAATATCAAAATTAAATTCTTTTGAATTGATCATATCTTGTAATTTTTGATAATATTCCAAATAGATAATATCAATACTCTCATATTCTCTATACATGCTTAAAAATCTCCTATCGTCAAAGGCAAATAATCTTGATTTTCCATGTAATATATGTACAGATCCTAAAATATAGTCTAATTTATCCGAAATGTTTTTAAAATATTTTTTCAAAATTTCTTCCTGGCTTCTGAAATAATCAATTTCAAATGCTTTTCTTATCTGGATTTCATTATTATATTTTATTTTAAGTTTTTCAATAGAAGAAAGATAAGAATCAATTTCATTTAGACGCATTGAATATTCTTGATAAGGAACTTCTTTTATTAATAAAGAACTGTTCTCGAGATATTCATAAGGAAAATGATCACTAATTCCAATAAGATCTAATTTCAATTCAATAGCTTTTTTAATATAATCCTCAATTTTACCTTCTGCATGGCGACATAATTCATTGTGAGTGTGCCAATCTTCTAAAACCATCTTACATTTGTTAAATAGTATAAATTAGATAAAATTATTGATAATCAAATAAATGTATTTTTTAAAGGTGGTTGAACTTGGTAAAATACCACATGAGAAGAGTTGAAAAAGAAATCAAAGATAAGAAAAACTTGATAGAAATACTACAGGGTGGGAAATATGCTATAATTTCAATGTGCAAGGAAAATGAACCTTATTTAGTCACTTTAAGTTACGGATATGATGAATCTAAGCATGCATTATATTTCCATTGCGCAAAAGAAGGGCAAAAAATAGATTTTATAAAAGCTAATCCATCTGTATGTGGTACTGTTATAGAGGATAATGGTTATGAGGAAGGATGTGGTCAAACATTTCGTTCAGTAGTATTTAGGGGTAGAATGGTAACAATAGATGAACTAGATGAAAAAAAAAAAGGATTTGATGTCTTATTGAATCAATTGGAAAAGGATCCTAAGAGCATCAAAAATAAATTTCTTAAAAAAGATGAGACATATGAAAACTCTGGAATGTTAAGATTGGACATAAGAGATATTTCAGGTAAAGAAGAAAAAGCAGAATCTTAATTTGGTCTAATGATTGTCCTAAATATGATCTAATCGATATATTGTTTGATGTATCGCTGAACTTCGCTTGCAGGTTGAAAAATTCCAAAATGTCCTTCACATAAAATATCTGCTTTTAAATCTAGAAGATTTTTTAAAGAATTTTGATAATCAGCATAATTACTTACTCCAGGAATAATCGGTCCATGTAAATCTTGTCCGAATAAGATTTTTTTATTATCTTCAGTTTCAAGAAGAATTGAGATAGACCCTGGAGTATGTCCTGGTGTATGAATACACTGAAATTTATAAATACCAAAACTTAGGATTTCGAGATCTCCTTTCAATCTCTTTTTAAGTTTAACAGGTTTATAACTCACTCCATACCACTTTGCTGCTGTCTCTTTATCATGCCCTTTTTCTTCTATTGCATCTGCGTCTAATTCATGAGCATAATAATTTACTTTTTTATTAAACTCTTTAAATTCATAACAAGCCGCTATATGATCTATATGAAAATGAGTTATAATGCAATGTTTTATTTCCATAGGGTTTAAATTGAGTTTACTAATCTTTTTTAACATTTCAAGACTCAT
>JBHLPN010000177.1:0-6594 GCA_048939445.1 Promethearchaeota archaeon
ATGGAGATGATTATATTCCTTATGTTATCCATGAATGGCTCCAAGAGAAGAATTGTATGAATTATGGGACTTTCATAGATGAAAATAAAACTGAGTTAATTGGATTTGGAAGAGTTAAGTTATATAATAAGGATATTGCCTGGTTAGAAGGGGGAAGAATAAAAGTTTCATATCAAGGCCAAGGTATTGGCAAATTACAATTGGGCTATGCTGTAGAGTATGCTGCTAATATAGGAGTAAAAGCAGCTCAATATGATACAGCATCAGACAATCTAGCATCAATTTCACTTGCTAAAAGTTTCGGCTTTAAACGCAAAAAATGTATAGATCTTGTGATAGCTAATTATGAAGATATTAAATTGACAAAAGAAATATCCCCTAAAATTGATAAACTTAATGCAATAGATGTACGAAAACTTTATAAGAAATTTGATATCGGTCCTGGAGATGAAATCTGTATTGGCTGGTCCTATATTCCATTAAAATATATAACTGACGAACATGGCTTTTGGATATATAATAAAGATGCTATTTTACAAAAAATGGAATTTGGGAGATCCCATGATTACGAGCACCCATCAGAAAAAGAAATCTGGATGATTGTGTACGGAAAACCAAAAGCCGCACGTGATTTAATTCAATATACAATTCAAAAAGAGCTCGAATCTAAAGAATCTAAAGATTTTGAGGTTTTTTGCAAGCCAGATGTAGTAGATCTAATAAAAGAAATGGGATTTAAGTATCATAAAGACAAACGTTTTGGTGTCATCTTATTTGAAAAAATATTAAAATAATAAAGAATAAGTTATTTCTAAATTACTATTGAGTTGAATGTAATGTCTGATGATGCTTTCTTGAAGTTAAGAGAATTCTTAAATCAATTCCCTTTAGGATACCCTAAATCACCATCAGGTGTAGAGATTAAAATTTTAAAAAGGCTCTTTACAGAAGAAGAAGCAAAAATAGTTATAAACTTAACCCATATTCCTGAAGAATCAAGTGAAATTGCAAAAAGAACCGGAATGGATATTAAATATTTGGAGGATAAGCTCGAATTAATGTCAAAAAAAGGGTTAATCTTTCGAATAAGAAGAGATAATAAAACACTGTTCAATGCTGTGCCTTTTATGATTGGTTTATATGAATACTCGGTTAAAAAAGTGGATAAAGAGCTTGCCAAATATTATAAAGAATATTATGATACTGCTTATCAAGAAGAAATGGGCTTAAGTAATGTCCCTGGATTTAAAGTTATCCCAATTGAAGAAACAATTGAATATGATACTGTACTTTATCCTTATCACAAATTAAAAGAAAGTATAAAGAACGCTAGGATAATATCAGTCACAGAATGTATCTGTCGCAAAGAAGCTAGGTTGAATGGTGAAGGATGTGATTATCCAATTGAAACATGTCTCGATTTTGGAGTAGCAGCAGAGTATTATATTGAAAATGGGATGGGAAGAGAAATAACTGCTGACGAGGCAATAAAAATCATTGAAGAAGCAGACAAAGCTGGTCTGGTTCACGCAGGAGCTAATTCTAAACATCTATCGAATATTTGTAATTGTTGTCCATGTTGTTGTGCATCAATGAAGGGGATTACAAAAAAGGGGCTTGATAAACGTAAATTCATGAACGCAATGTTTGAGTCTATTATTGACGAAGAAATATGCATTGGATGTAGAACTTGTGTTGATCATTGTCCAGTAGGAGCGATAACCTTTGAAGATGTCGCTACTGTATCAAGAGATAAATGTTTGGGATGTGGATTATGTGCTAGTGTATGTTCTGAGGATGCTATAACTATAAACTTAAGAGAGGATGGTGAAGAACCTTTTAATAAGGTAATCGAGATGGGAATGGCGATATTAGAGGGTAAAAGAAAGAGTTCTGAATGAGATTTGTGCATTCTACATATTTTAAAAATTTAAAATTTCTTAGTATCTCTTATTTAAAAAAATACAATTCAATTGTTATTTTTAGATAAAACACTTTCAATTTAAAAAAATGAGTAAGATCGGAATAGCAACGCTTCCATTGCATAATAGCAAAGCACCACAGTGGTTACTGAAACGAATGGTATTATTAGGTAAGCCAATTTTTAGAATAATATATGATTTGGAAGGATCAGACGGTATTATCAGAAGATTATCTGATACATACTGGTTTCAAGGATTAGCTTGTATTTTAGGGTTTGATTGGCATTCAAGTGGTTGTACTACAGTTTTAGGTGGAGTGTTAAAGCAAATTCTTAATCCTCAAGACCATGGTTTAATAATAGCAGGGGGAAAAGGCAAAAATTCCACCAAAGTGAAGGAACATATACAACAAAAAGCAAATGAATTAGATTTTTCCTATGATGATATTGAAAATTTAGTGGAAATTAGTCGCTTAGTGGCAAAAATTGATAATGCGGCAATTCAAGACGGATTCGACCTATATCATCATTTAATGATTATTTCTGAAAATAATTGGGGAATTATTCAACAAGGTTTAGATGGTGAAATTAGAAAAGCAAGAAGATATCACTGGCTTTCTGAAGGGATAATTAGTTTTCTTGATGATCCTCATAAAGATATAAGTACTGAAGTTGTTAAAGATAATGTATTAGATATGGCATCGAGTGAAAGTAGGGAGTGTAGAAAAATATCCTTAGACTTGATTCAGGAAGGCTCAAATCGAATAAAACGATATCTCAATAAATTAAAAGATAGAAAACAAACAAGTTTATATGATTTTATTAAGCCAACGGAATCAATAAAATTAAGACATATTCCTCATTTAAAAATGCCAATTCCATTCACTTTAAAATGGGATATAGTTGAAATTGCGAAGGAGTTAAGAGTAAATGACTATACTGAATTGTTAAAAATTCAAGGATTGGGGCCCGGGATGATCAGAGCATTAGCTTTAATTTCCGAATTCATTTGGGGTGAATCTCCAAGTTGGAAAGATCCGGCGAAATACGCATATACCGTTGGAGGTAAAGATGGAATCCCCTACCTAGTCAATCTTAGAAGAATGGAAAAATGTGCTGAATTATTAACAGATGCAGTTGATCAAGCTCATCTAAATAATAAAGAAAAAATTAACGCTTTAAAAAGATTGAATAAATACACACAGAGAAAGACTCTCATATAATTAAAAAAGAATAAAAAAAATTATTGACTTTCAATACTCATTGGGTATTCTAGAGTTTTTCTATTCCCGCAATGAATGCAATAAGCAACTCCTTTTTCTGATAGCGATTGAAGCATTGAATCTGTAAATCTATTACCACATTCAGTACAATACGTAACTTCAGGTCGAACTATTTGTTCACTTTTTTGAATTGGAATAATCGGTTCTTCTTCTTGTTTAACTTGAGACGAAGTTTGTTGTTCTGGTTTGGGGCAGCATTCAGGTTTAGGTTTTCCTGAAATTGCGTAATATAAACCTTCAAATAACTTGTAAAATAGAAGGCCGATTCCTTTCAACAGATAAAATACTCCTTTTAAAATATAATAAACTAAGTAACCTACACCTTTCAATATGTAATAAACTAAAATTACTGCAAGAACTAATACAGCGAAAACTCCTATCACGACAAAAACTTGAGCATAGATTGGCTGTGACAAAAACCAATCAATAATTTCTTGCCAAGCAATGCCGAAAACATTAATGTTGACCATTTTTCTATCACTTTAAAAATTTTATTTTTACTTAATTATAGGGAGAATTTGCTTAAATTAAAAAAATTTGGAGTCCAATTTTTGAAATTAATAACATAAAATAAGATATTAACAAAAGCTATAAATTATTAAGATGTATCGTATGAATTTTTATTAAATTCATACATCATTTTAAACGCTATTATAGCATGTTTTATTCTACTCATTATTGGAATTTCAACTTCTAATTTCGATGAGGATGCCGCTTTTCTAAGAAAATCAAAAGTCCATCCAGAACCGAAGCATACACACACGCAGGGTTTATTGAATTTTTGAGTTAATTCTTTAATGAGAATAAAATGTTGTTTTGCCCAATTTATAGCCATTGAACCCATCATTTGAAGTGGCCATCGAGGAATTGAAAAAATATATAAAATGCAATCTACATTCTTATCTTCAAAAATTGCTTTTATTGTTGGTTCAAATGTTTGAAATATAGAAGGTCCTAAATCAGTAGTACCTTTAATTGAAACCCAATTGGGAATTACTGATTTGATAAGAGAAATTGTATGTCCACTTAAATCTGCAAGAATTAATCCTTGTTGCTCAATCTCATCGCACGCTAACGCCCCTAAACTTCCAGAACCTGTGATTATAGCAACTTTTTTTCCTTTAGGTAAAGGTTGAGTAGCAAATACATGTGCTATATTAAACATTTCATAAAAATTGTTAACTCTAAAGATTCCAGGATTTTGTTTAATAACAGCATTATATATTTCATTACTCCCGGCTATTGAACCTGTATGACTACTAACCGCTTTTGAACCTATATTGCTTTTTCCGTTTTTAAGAATTAATACAGGTTTATCCATATTCTTAAAAGTCTCAAATAATTCTTTCCCTCGTTTTGTACCTTCTAAGTAAAGAGCAATAACTTTAGTTTCAGGATCAGCATTCAAATATTTAAGTAAGTCAACCTCATCAACATCAACTTTATTCCCTATTGTTATAGTTTTAGAAAAACTTATCCCTTTATCAGTTGCCCAATCTATAAATATGTTTCCAAGGACTCCCGATTGTGCTATAACTGCTACTTTTCCACTAGATGCTTGGTCAAAGCTCATGTCTGCGGTTGTGAATTGATTGTTAAAGTTTGTAACTCCTATACAATTTGGACCTATTATTCGAACTTTTGACTCTTTAGCAATTCTTTCAATATCTTCTTGAATTTTTATATATTTTTCTACACCCGTCTCAGCAAAACCAGCAGATTCTATTATTATTCCTTTTACACCCTTTTTCACACAATCCATTACTGCTTGAAGTACAAATTCATTTCCAACAAGAATTATTCCTAAATCTATTTCTTCGGGAATATCATTTATATTTTTAAAGGTTTTATGACCATGAATTTCTTGTTTTTTTATGTTAACGGGAAAGGTTTTAAATTTTGAATCCAATAAGTATTTAGTTGTGGTATATCCAAACTTAAAACTATCAGATGCTCCAATTATCGCAATCGATTTTGGGTCAAAAAACACATCCATCTCTGACATGATATCAACTTTTATAATAATTGAATTAGAATCAGTCTAATAATTGGAGAAATAATTTATTTAACTTAAAGATTAGTCCATAATCAATAAAAAAGCTTAGTTTAAATATAACATTCTAGAGATTTTTGTAAGATTTGGATATGGTTTAATAATGCGAGAATTCTAATGATTATGCTTGGCAAAACAAATAAAATTCAAATTGTCTGCCCAATTTGTAAAACAAGAGATATTATTGGTATTCCTCCTTCAAGATTAAATAAAAAATCTCAATTAACTACAATATCTGTCTATAAAGGATTATTATGTCCACATCACTTTCAATTTTTCATAGATAAAAATTTTCAAATTCGAGGATATCAAAAAGTGGATTTGGAATTAAATAAAGAAAATTCAAAGAATCTAAAGAACGGTATAAAAGCATTTAATCTACCAGAGGAAGAAACTAATGATCTTTTTGAGAGATTAATATTTAATGGAAATGAAGTTAAATACCATCCTCTAAATAATTATCAAAACGCGAAAGGAATTAGTATAAAGCAGGAAGATTTCATAGTAAGTAAAAAGATGACCTCTAGAGAAATATATGAAGAATTTTGGGAATTTATTGATGAGAATAATGAATATTTTCTTGATTTTATAATAAAAGATGAAAGAAGGACTAAACATTCATTAAATTCTAAAACAAGCGAATGTTTTACCGTATAAAACTAGAATAAAGAAATCCATTATAAGAATTTTTATTTAATTACTAAATTAAACTTCTTTTCTAAAATCTCATTTCAACTTTTAGAACTAAAACATAATTTCTATAAGAAAAAATCATCGTTTGTATGAAAAGAATATAAGAAAATTTAAAATTCAGTACTTAATTTTCCAAAATAACAATTTTAATATTAAAAAAACAAAAATTTGAAGATTAATTAATAGGTTGGAAATAATGAGCTATAAGTTACCGGATGAAAAAGATTTAGAAGCAATGATTGGTATTGTCGGTAAAGAGTACGCTACGAATAACAAAGCTATTACTGCATCTTACTTGGCGAAATCAGTGATGGGTTTAGAAATCCATTATTCAAGATCGGATAATGACTAAAGAGCCAAATCCCTGATATCGTCGTTCGACCAAAATATGTTGAGGAAATTCGAAAAATTCTTGTATATTGTACTCAAGAAAAAATAGCAGTAAGTCCTGTTTCTGGTGGGTTATCTGGTGGGTTTTCGTGCCCAACAATTAAACCTGGTGGAGTTCTTCTTGATTTGGGAAGAATGAAAAGAATAATTGAAATCGATGAGGAAAATCGATTCGCGATTGTAGAACCTGGAGTAACCATAGGAGAACTCTGGGCATATATGCATAAAAATACTCCTGACTGGGCACCACCAAT
>JBHLPN010000178.1:0-4362 GCA_048939445.1 Promethearchaeota archaeon
TTATATTAACTTTATATAAAGATACAGTAAACCCATCAATAATAATCAATGTGCCTATGAATCAAACATATTGGAATAGCCCACCACCCATTAATGTTGCAGTTTATGATGTTAACTTTGATTCACTCTGGTATAGAGTTAATGCTGATACTGAACCATTGATTAATAATACCGAAGAATTTCTACTTACTTCTATATGGAATGGATTAGGCCAAGGTTGGTTTGTCATAGAGTTTTATGCTAATGATACGGTTGGAAATATTAATAATACAATAACTTTGCTACTCAATAAAGATACTATTAATCCCTCGATTGTGGTTAATACACCGACTGATCTAACACTTTGGGAGACTCGTCCACCTATTAATATCACAGTTTATGATACAAACTTTGATTCATTATGGTACAGAGTTAACGGAATTGATGAGCCACTAACTAATAATACTGAAGAATTATTGCTTAATACAATTTGGAATAGCTTAAGTGATGGAACGTTCCAAATAGAAATATTTGCGAATGATACTGCTGGTAATCTTAACAACATATTTACACTAACCTTAGATAAAGATGTCTTAAATCCTATGATATTTATAAATTTACCTTTAAACCAATCATATTGGAATAGCCCTCCATTAATTAATATAATTGTATATGAAGCACACCTTGATACAATATGGTATACCGTTAATACAGTCGGACCTATTGAAACACTCAATAATAATACTGATGAATTGCTGCTTAGCTCAATATGGAATGGATTAGGCCAAGGATGGTTTACCATAGAGTTTTATGCCAATGACACAACCGGGAAACTTAATGACACTTATATTTTAGCTTTATATAAGGATACTACTGTGCCAGAGATAATAATAAATCTTCCATTAGATTTATCATACTGGGTTACTCCACCACCAATCAATATAACAGTTTATGATGATAATTTTGAATCACTATGGTACAGAGTTAACGGAATTACAGAATTATTGACTAATAATACTGCAGAATTTCTTCTTACTTCAATATGGAACAGTCTAGGCGATGGTGTATTTCTAATAGAAATTATGGCAAATGATTCTGCAGGAAATATTAATAATACATATGTATTAACACTCTATAAAGACGTGTTGCCACCTGATATTACAATTAATAGCCCTCTAATAGGAGAACAGTTTACACAGAGTCCACCAACATTTGATCTAACAATTATAGAAGTAACTCCTGATACTTATTGGTATTCATTATATAACGGAACTCATTGGTCAAAAAACATTACATTTACAGGATCGACGGGTACAATAGATCAAGTTCTATGGGATTCGATGCCTGAAGGTGGTATTATAATACAATTTTATGCTAATGACAGTTATGGACGAATAGGGTCTGCTACTGTTACTGTTTACAAACAAATACCAAAAGGATTTGATCTTTTAGCGTTCTTAACAAGCATTCCAGGTATAATAACAATGAGTACAATAGTGGCTGTTATTGTGATCGCTATTGTTATTATAAAGAAAAAACGAGGAGCTTATAAGTCAAAAAAGAAAGAAATAATGCGAATTCATGAGATTCGGAGAAAAAGAAGTGAAGATTTAAAATAAAATTATTTTTTATTTACTTATATTTTTTTATAGCTTTTTGATAAAATATAATGCTATTAATAAGCAAGCTAACACTCCCCCTAAGATAGAAGAAACAATTAAGATTAAACTAATAATTTCAATTGCCGATAAAAACCCAGGACTATAATCAGCATAATATGCATGTGTAATCACGGAAATTATTATAAAAATAATTAGGCATAATGCTGTCAAAGCTATGCAAAGTAAACCTACTTGAAGATATTTTTTTCGTTCCATTAAATAAACCTCAATAAAATGTGTATAAAAAATAATTTAAAATGATTATTTATACTTTTTCAAGAGTGTCTCAGGTGTAAAAACACCATCTTCAGTAATTATTCCTGTTACCAATCTAAACGGAGTAATATCAAAAGCATAGTTCAAACATTCTACTCCATCTGGAATAATTTGAACTTTTCCTAATACATTGCTGACCTCTGTACTATCTCTTTGTTCAATTGTGACATCATTGATAGTTTCATGAAGTGATAACGTAGATGTTGGAGCAGCGACATAAAAAGGGATATTATTATCTTTCGCAGCTAAAGCAACTAAATATGTACCAATTTTATTAAATACTGCATCAGAAGTTACACGATCTGTTCCAACTATAACTTTATTTATTTTTCCGAGTCTCATGAGTAACCCTGAGGAGGTATCAGAAATTACTTTTACTGGGATTTTGTCATATTGTAACTCATATGCAGTTAATCTTGCTCCCTGTAATCTAGGTCTAGTTTCATCCGCAATTACGCTTATCACTTTTCCTTCTTCTATTGCTGCCCTTACAGGTGCTAGAGCCGTCCCATATTGAACTGTTGCGAGTGAGCCAGCATTGCAATGTGTCAAAACCACATCCCCATCTTCCAATAAACTGGCTCCATTTTTACCAATATTCTTGTTGACATTGATATCTTCTTGAGCCATCAATTTGGCTTCTTCTATAACTAGTTCTGATAAATTTGAAGGATTATCTGGATAAGAACTAACTATTTTCCATATTCTTTCTATAGCCCAAAAGAGATTTGAAGCTGTTGGTCTAGTATTTCTCATTATCTCAGCGGATTCTTTTATTTTTTTAAGAAACTCAGATTTCGGAAGATCTTTATATTCGATTGTGGCTAGAGCCATTCCCATCGCGGCAGCAACACCTATAGCAGGTGCACCACGGATATTCATAACTTTTATAGCTTTAGCAACTTCTCTATAATCTTTAAACTCAAGGAATTCAAGTTTATAGGGAAGGAGTGTTTGATCAATCATTTTTACTTTATTATCAATCCATTCAATCGAAGGAATCATAAATATTTAGAATTTCACACTCCTTAAAAATTAAATTTGAAATTATTTACTTGCTTAATCTATTTATGAAAGACTTTTTGTGATCAAATCCCTCAGTATTATAAATAAAAAAAAATAAATAAAACTGAATAAGCACATGGATATAGTAAAATCTCCTATAATTTCTTGTAGTCGCAGAACAGATATACCAGCATTTTTAATGAATTGGGTTATTAAACAGATAAAAATTGGTTATGTAGATGTAGTAAATCCTTTTAATCGAAAACAAGTAGCCCGTGTTTCTCTTTCGAGTGAGATTGTAAAAGCATGGGTCTGGTGGTCAAAAAATTTTGAAAATTGGATAAGAATATTTCATGAAAATGAAAATCTATTTAGAATGTATAGAGGGCATTCATTCCAATTTACTATAAACTCGCCTTCTGAATTGGAGAACAGTGTTAAGATCTCCTTAGAAAATAGATTTAAGCAACTAGAATGGTTAATAAAAGAATTTGGCCTATTAGCAGTTAATTTCAGGTTTGATCCAATAATTCTATATAAAAAACATAATTCTAATAAAATACATAGTAATTTAGATAAATTTGAATATATTATTGAGAATGTCTCTAACTTAGGGTTAAAAGAAATGATTTTTTCTTTTGCCACAATTTATCCAAAAGTAAAAACTCGAATGTATGCTAGGGGGTATACGCCAATTGATCCACCGTTGAAACAAAAAAGGGAAATTCTCGATAAGATGATTGATATTTGTGCTAATTATAATATTAAAATGAAAGCTTGTTGCCAACCAGATTTACTTAAAATAAAAGGCATTGAGCAAGCCCATTGTATAGATGCTTACACAATTGAAAAAATTGTAGGAGAACCAATCCCTAAAATAAGAGATACTGGGCAAAGAAACGACTGTGGATGCTTTAAATCGAAAGATATTGGTGGATATTCAGGAATTTTTCGATGCAAACATAATTGTGCTTATTGCTATGCCTCCCCAGCAAAGAGATAATAAATAAAACTACTTTTTTAAACCAGAGAAATGTTTATATAATTCCCAAAACGGGGGAACAACACCAAGTTCAAAAAATATATCATAAAAGCAAAAAGCTCCCCACTGATCTATAATTTTACCTTTCGAGTTAAAGTATAAAATAGTTGCTCCCTCAAACGTCACTTCTTTCTCTGTAGGTTCAAAGCCCCATCCTTTTCCAAGATGTGTACCAAATCCTTTATAACGAACCCAAACCTTTTCTTCTTCACCTTTCATCTCTACTATTTCATACTTTAAGTCTGGGAACATCATACGGAAATGTTTGATTTCATGTTTTACCTGAGCTGGGCCCACTTTATCGATATGAATCCAACTTGGATTATATTCAGGATCAATAATTTGGTCAGCAATAGCGAGATCTGGTTTACTCCACATCACTTCAAAAAATAATTTCCC
>JBHLPN010000178.1:4462-6594 GCA_048939445.1 Promethearchaeota archaeon
AGAAATGTTAAAACTCTACTTCTTAATCTAAAGATTGGTCCAATACCTGTACTATTTAAATATAAATCAGGAAAGCCTGAAATAATATGGATGGAACAAAATCCTCCTACATTTAGTAGATTTTTTGATACAGATTCAATTGCACAAATTTTAAATCTAAATGAGGATGACATTGACATTAGATTTCCAATTCAAGAAGTTTCTACTGGAGCACCTTTTATCATTGTCCCATTGAAAACTTTAGATGCTTTAAAACGAGCAAAAGTAGATGTGGATAAATGCATTGAGCTTATGGAAAAAACAGAAGCAAAATCGATATTAATTTTCTGTCCAGATACTCGGAATAAAGGAAATGATTTAAGTGTCCGTGTTTTTGCTCACTATCATGGTATACCGGAAGATCCCGCCACAGGTTCAGGAAATGGATGCCTAGCAGGATATTTAGTTAAACATCAGTACTTTATCAACAATCAAATTGATATTAAAGTTGAACAAGGATATGAAGTGGGACGCCCTTCGTTGCTCCACTTGAAAGCAGAAGAGGGTGAGGGAGGAGGAATTAGAGTATCGGTTGGGGGAAAAGTGATACTAACCGCTATTGGAGAATTAGTAGACAATTAGATATTTTTAAATTTAAAAGTTTTTAAACATTTTATACTTTCGTTCTATATGCTTTAACTTTTTTTACTAATGCATTTACTTCTTCAGGATGAGAAAACAAAGCGCATGGAGATCCATTAGTTTCTAATAAATGTTCATTTTCTCTGATTACTTTAAACAATTGACTATTTAAACCTTCTTTTAAGGTCGATTTAGTCAAATTGTGTGTTGCTATATTAGATACAGGACAAGGAGTTAAATCCCCTAATGGTGTTACATGTGCAAAACCTCTACCTGCAGAAACACACCCACCCATATATTCTTCGTCTCCGGGAGAATGTATAAGAAAAATTTGTTTTGTTTCTCGATATTGTAAGACTTTTTGTCTGAATTCTTTACTTTCCTCAGAAGTAAGCATTAATTCTATATCATTATCTACGGGAATATATTCAAGAAGGAAAGCTATACGTACCCCTTTGGATATCAAATCATCAATATTTTTAGAATCCATCCAAAATTTAACATTTTTTCGGTTTATAGTCACTGAAATTCCACTAATAACACCCTTATTATCTAACTCGTTAATAGTATTAATTGCTTTGTCATAAACTCCTGATCCTCTTCGTTTATCAGTTAATTCTTGATCTCCCTCAATACTAACCATTATTATTGTATTTTTTAGCCGTTTAAGTTTTTCAATATCTTGATTTTCTAAGATAGTTCCATTTGTAAAAATCAAGAATAGTCTATCTTTGAATTCCTCACTGATTTTTAATAAATTCGGCATTAAGAAAGGTTCCCCACCTGCTATTATAAAAGCAAACACGCCTAGTTCTTTTGCTTCTTGGATAATTCTTAACCATTGTTCTAAATCTAATGTATGTCTAGTTTTTTGGTTACATAATGTACCATTTGCTGCTGCATAACAACCTGCGCATTTAAGATTACAATTTGAAGTTATACTTAATATCAAGAATGGAGGTATTTTTAGACCATTAAGCAGCTCTTCTCCCCTTACCTTTCGAGACTTTCTATAAGCTTTTGCTAATCTCATCATAGTATACATACTTTTCGGATGTTTTAAAATCCAAGGCATGAAGATCTTTGCCATTGTAGGGTCTACTTTCTTTAGGGTACGATTTACATAATTGGTATTTTTTTCGTCCATAATTTGGTCAATTTTCCTTTGTCTTATTAGTCTTAGTTTTGCTTTATTTTCTTTATGATTTTTTAAAAAATTTAGCTTAATTTATAAATTTAGTAGTCCAATTTTTACATAGGCTAAAAGTTGCTACATTTATCTTACTTAAATGTCAAACATCTCTCTTTTTGTTTTAAAAAAAAATATCTATTGGGTTTCTTACCCAATAGTACTACATTTTTGTAATTTTAGCTAGAAACTCTTATAATTTTGAGATATATATCCTATCACAGCAATTTTTATATATTAAAAGTTCAGAAAATAACATATATTTTATATATTGTTGATAAAAGATGCCTATAAAAGTAGCTTTTATACATTACGAAAAGAA
>JBHLPN010000179.1:0-6579 GCA_048939445.1 Promethearchaeota archaeon
ATTTAATCAAATATTTTAGAAAATTTATTATATACCATTATAATTATTATAAAATACTATTTCTTTTTTTAAAATTTAAAAAAATTCTTCAAAAAATGTTTAGGATCGATCACAAATCGATTTAACTTTAACATTTACTAAAACTGAATAGTCAAAAATCTTCAATCTAATCTAAAATTTGATGTTGTGACCGCTTTACAAAAAATTGATTATATCGATTAACAGAAAGAATTAAAAATATTGAAAAGGAATAATTTTTAAAAAAAAATATTTAAGTTTGATCTTAAAATAAAGATCAATATTGGAACTTAAAAACTATCAAAAAAAAATCTCAGAAATTGGAGGATATACATTTCTGTATAAAAATTATGAGGTGGATGTGTAAAAATATATGAATAATAAACAGAATCATCGGATTGGATACTATGCTTGTCAGTGAGGTATAAATATTAGGAGTAAAGTAGATTGCGATGAATTAGTGGAGTATGTAAAAAACTTGGGTGAAGATATAATTATTTCAAAGAAAAATGCTTTTCTTTGAACTGATAATGCTCAAAATGAGATAATTGAGGATATTAAAGAGAAAAATTTAAACAGAATTGTAGCATCAGCTTGAACCCCGCGTACACATGAGGTTATTTATAGGGGTACGATCGCTAAAACTAATTTAAATCCATATTACTTTCAAATGGTTAATGTTCGTGAACATTGTTCTTGGTGTACAGATAGTAAAAAAGAAGCTACAGAAAAGGCTAAGATTCTAGTTAATAGTGGTATTGAAAGAGCAAAACGATTGGAGCCCGTTCCTATTAGAACCGTTCCCGTTACTAAGGCTACATTGGTTATTGGAGGAGGGATCGGAGGTATGAATGCTGCTTTGGATCTAGCTAACCAAGGTATAAAAGTTTATTTGGTTGATCATAAAACAACGATCGGAGGAAGGATGGCTCAATTAGACAGAACTTTTCCTACAGACGACTGTGCTATATGAATTTGCGGTCCAAAAATGCTTGAAGTTAATAGAAATGAAAATATTGAATTATTAACCTATAGTGAAGTAAAAAAAATAGAGGGTTATGTTGGTAATTACAAAGTAACAATTGAAAAGAAACCACGATATACAACTGATGAATGTAATGGATGCGGAGCCTGTACTGAGGTTTGTCCTGTATATACCAGCAATTATTTTGATGAACATTTAGGAACACGAAGAGCAATTGACATTGCATTTGGACAAGCAGTACCATTTCTCTATGATATCGATAGAGATGCTTGTATAGAATGTTTCTCGTGTGTAGACGCTTGTGAATTAGATGCTATTGATTTTAGTCAAATCCCAACAGAAGTTAATGTAAATGTTGGAACGGTCATAATAGCAACTGGATGGGATATTTACGAACCTTATGGTGAATATGGATATGGTGAATTCGAAAATGTTATAACACAACCTCAATTAGAACGTATTTTAGCCCCAAATGGTCCACTTGAAGGCCATGTGCACAGAATTTCAGATATTAAGAAACCCAAGGAAATAGTTTTTATACAATGTGTTGGAAGTCGAGAAACTGAACGGACTTATTGTAGTGGTGTTTGTTGTATGCTTGCTCTTAAGAATGGAAGATTACTTTTAGAAGAATTTCCTGATGCGAACATCACAATTTGTTACATTGACATAAGAACACCCGAAAAAGGATTTGAAGAGTATTATGAACGTGCTAAAGAAGCAGGGATTAAAATGATTCGAGGAAAAGTAGGTGAAATCTCTGAAGATCCTGAGACAAAAAACATTAAAGTTCGTGTATATTCATCTCTCACAGATCAGATTGTAAAAATTGATGCAGACTTAGTAGTCTTATCAACAGCAGCACTCCCTTCAAAAGGTACTGAAAAGATTGTACACCTTTTAAATCTTGATACTAATACCTATGGTTTTCTTACAGAATCTCATTTTGGGTTAATGCCCCAAGAAACAAAAGCAAAAGGCATTTTTATAGCTGGATTTGCTCAAGGACCGAAAAATATCTCTTATTCCGTCTCTCAAGCTAGAGCTGCTGCCAGTAAAGTTGCTGAGCTTACAGCGCCCGGGGAAATCGATATTGAACTTATTACTGCCGAGGTTGATAGTGAATTTTGTATTTCATGCAGACGATGTGAAAAGGCGTGCCCTAAAAATGCTATTAAGATTGAGGAAGATATTGGGGCGTTTATCGATGAAATAAACTGTGATGGATGCGGTATTTGTGCCACTTGTTGTCCTACTCAAGCTATTGATATAAGATACTATCGTGATCATCAATTATTTGCTGAAATTGATGGTCTTCTAGGAGGTGGTTAGACAAACATGGAACATTCTTATAATTTGATCGTTTTTGCTTGCTTAAAGTGAGGTTATAGCGCAGCTGATTTAGCGGGAGTTTCACGATTGAAGTATACTTCTGCTGTAAAAATTATCAAAGTAAGATGTACTGGCAGAGTTGATGTTAAGCATATCCTCTATAGTATACGCTCGGGAGCTGATGGTGTCATGATTGTAGGCTGACGACCCAATGAATGTCAATTTAAAAATGGCAATTTTACTGCTGAAAGACATGTAGAATTAGCAAACAGAATCTTAGAATCTAGAGGTTTCGGAAATCAGAGAATAAATATGTATTGGTTAAGTGGAGCAGAATCAGAAAAATTTGTCAAAAGTGTGGAAGATGCTTTAGAGAAGGTGAAAAAGGCGGGACCAAATCCACTTAATTTAATCGAAACAAAACAAGTTATAACTACCCCTGTGGAATGATTCTTATAAGAAAATTCTAGTTATAAGAAGACTAACCTTGCGAAGGAGGGGTTTTTAAATAGTATTCAATTAAAAGTAAAATCTTATTAAAAATTTAATTCAAAAGGATAGGAATATGGTTCAAATTTCAAAAAATTCCAATTTCAATGGAATATCTCCAAAAAATTTAATGGATGCAACCTATAAAGCAGTTGAAAATTTTCAGATTAGAGCCTTTTTTGAAGCAAAAGATGAAATATTAAAAACTGGAAAATATACTGAAGAAGAATTTTATGAAATATTAGATGCCATGCTCGATGCTGAAACAGAGCGTAAATTGGTGTTAGAAGTATTAATAGGTAATAAACCGTTATTTTTAGAAGAAATTGCAAAAAATATAAAAGAATTTCCTCCTGAAAACGTAATTCGTGATATTCTTTATCTTAAAGAACAAGGATATATTGAAGAACATGTCGAAGTAAAATCTACAACTGTTATTAAGAAAATAAAAGGAGAAGAAAAAGAAGTCGAGGAAAAAGAATATTTCTATAGGTATCAAGTTAAAAAAATACCTAATAACTTTATTGAACATTTTTTTGAACCCGTTTCTGTCGTGTTTAATTCTGAAGTATGCTGTCAATGTGGTTGGTGCTCAGCAATTTGCCCTGTAAATGCCATTACAGTCACAGCAGATACTTTAGAGATTGATGATGATAGTTGTATGAAGTGCGGCTTATGTTATTCTGTTTGTCCTAGATCATTTTCAATTGAACAAGTAGGTAAAACTATAAATAAACTTGATAAATCTTTAAAATTTTCAGAAAAAATCAATGGTTATATAAATACTTATTCTGCCACTACTACTATAGATGAGATTAAAAAAGTAAGACAAGATGGAGGGATTGTAACCTCTTTGCTTGAATATTTACTACAGAATAAATTAGTTGACGCAATTGTAGCTGTACAACATTCAAAGGAATTATGGAAACCAGAACCGTTTTTAGTGGAAGATGTTAAAGATCTATATAAGACTGGTGGTACAAAATATGCCAATGCCTCAACATTAAGTATTATTGATGAAACTAAGAAGTATGAAAATATCGCTGTTGTAGGAGTTCCGTGTATGATGAATGCTTTAGAGAAAGGAAAATTATATCCAAGTGGATTACCTTTTTTCAAAAATATTAAATATAAAATTGGGCTTTTTTGCATGGAATCGTTTCCTTATGAGGGCATACTTAAATTAATTAAGGAACAATTTGACAAAGATTTTAATAAGGTAACAAAAATGGATATAAGTGGGGGTAAATTCATCATATACTTAGATTCAGGAGAAGATTTAAGAGTACCATTAAACGATGTTAAATCTTATGCACGACATAACTGTCATTTTTGTGAAGATCTAACATCTGATTATGCTGATGTAAGTGTAGGTTCAATTGGTTCTCCTAGTGGGTGGTCTACAGTAATTACACGTAATAAAAAAGGTGAAAAAATCTATAAGGATGCTATTAAAGCAAAATTAATAGAATCTAAAAGTTTAAAAGATGTTAAACCAGGACAACCCTTATTAGAAAGGATTGCTGGGACAAAAAGAAAAAATTGTAAGCCAATAAAATTAGATAAGAAATAATTTTAAAATATATATTATGAGTTCAAAATCATTTGAAGATTTAATTAAGGAAGTTCATGAAAAAGGCATTTGTCAAGAATGTGGAGGGTGTGTAAGTTTTTGTAGTTCAGTAGATTATAATGTAATTGGTTTTAAAGAGCCATTTTCGCCTCCAGTATATATAAATAAGGAAAATTGCCTTGAATGTGGCATATGTTATTATCTTTGTCCTCAAACGCATATTCTAGATGACGATCTTAATAAAGATTATCAGTTCACCGACTTTTCATCAATGCCTATTGGCATCTTTGAAGATATCTATTCTTGTCAAACTACAGATGAGGAATTTCTAAAATATGGAACAGATGGAGGGGTAGTTAATACTATTATAAATTATTTAATAGAACATAAAATAATTGACGGAGCAATAGTGTCTAAATTTGATGCTCCATTTTCTAGGGAAGCCATGTTCGCAAGTAATAAAGATGACTTGATTAAAGCATCAGGTACCAAATTGGAAATATCTCCACATTTAGATGAAATACAAAGATTTTGTACCTATACTCGCTCAATTCCTCAGTTAAATCATTATAAATTTAAAAAATTGGCTATTGTAGGAACACCCTGTCAGATTTATACGATTAGATGTATGCAAAATTTGGGGGTTACTCCTTCAGAATATATTGAAATTTGCTTAGGATTATTTTGTTATCATAATTTTCTATTTGAAAAATCACAAATTGAGAAGTTTGAAAAAGAGTTTAAGATAAAATTTGAAAACATTAAAAAAATAAACATAAAGGAGGATTTAATTTTAAAATTACAGGATAAAAACTTGAATGAAAAGATAATACATATTCCCTTTGATAAGTTAATTGAGTATATTCGTCCAGCTTGTCATTCATGTAACGATTTTACAAATATTTATTCAGATATTTCATTCGGTGGTCTTGGATCTCCAGATAAATACACTACTGTAATTCCTCGTACTGAAAAAGGTAAACATCTATTTAAAAAAGTGTTAGAATCAAAAGCAATTAAATCAATAGAATATGATTCACCAAAAAAAGAAAAGATGAAAGAATTACTTATTAAATATGCTCAATTAAAGATAAATCGAAAAAAGAAATTTGTGAATAGTTTAAAATAAGAGTGTGAGATGAATAACAGAAATAGAAAGAAATAAGAAAATAAAACACAAGAGTTCGGATATTGAGGACTATTTAAGAAAAATATATGAGCCAGATTTAACTAATTTGTTAAAGAAATGTTATCAATGTGCTCGTTGTTCAGGTGTATGTCAAATTAGCAAAGTTCAGAAGTTTGCACCTAGCAGAATTATTCAGATGATTTTAGAAGGTTTTGAAGATGATATAATTCAGAGTGGGGTATTATGGGATTGTCTAATGTGTAATAGTTGCCTTCAGATGTGTCCAAAAGACATTAATTTCGCAGATATAGTACGCATTGCGAGATATAAAATGTTGAATAAAGATATTCAAAATCTTGATAGGACTATTGCTCATAAAGGGCTTTATCCCATGATGTCAGAATTAATGAGTCAAAATAATATACAAGTTGAACGACCTTTAGATTGGATACCAAAAGGGTGTAATATATCAGATAAGGGAAATATTTTATATTATGTAGGATGTTTACCATTCTTTAGTTTTGAATTTGAAAATTCAGAATCCATAGCAGAAAGTACATTAAATATAATTTGTCAATTAGAAACAGAACCTATAGTTGTTCTTAAAGAAGAAGTATGTTGTGGTCATGATTTATATTGGGGTCAAGGGAAATTCGAAATTTTTATTGAGTTAGCGAAGAAAAACATAGATAAATTCGAAAAGGCAGGTATTTCTACAATTATAACTGCTTGTGCTGAATGTTATAGAACATTTAAAATTGATTATCCAAAATTATTTGAGGATTTTAATGTAAAATTTGAAGTTAAACATTTAATTGAATATGTTTTTGATAAATGGAAACAGGGTAAAGTCCAGTTCAAAAATCCAAAGAAATCTAAGGAAATTGTCCCTTTTACATATCATGACCCATGTAGATTAAGTAGATTTTTACCAAAAGAAAATAAAATCATTGAAGAAGTTAGAGAGATTTTTCAGCACTTAAAAACCATAGGTTATGATTTTAAGGAAATGGAACATAATAAAGGAAATTCATATTGTTGCGGAGTTAATTC
>JBHLPN010000180.1:0-6577 GCA_048939445.1 Promethearchaeota archaeon
AACCATTACAATCTGTTTGGGTTCATGGAGGTGAACCATTTTTATATTTTGATTGTTTAGAGCATATAATAAAAGAAGCAAAAAAGTTGGATATTCCACAAAGGGGTGCCATTACTAATAGTTTTTGGGCTAATGATGAGAAGATTGCTAAAAAAAAATTAGAAAAATTGAAAAAAGCAGGATTAACCGCTTTAGCTTTTAGTTGTGATTTTTTTCATCAAGAATTTATCCACATAGAGTATATTAAAAATGCAATTAAATCCGCAGTAGATGTTGAATTTGAAGATATCTGTGTGGATAGTTATTTTGTAGACGATATTACTTCAGATAATTATTTTAATCGAATAACAAAGAGCAATTTAGAAATATTAGGAGAAATTGAAGATATAGAATACCATAGATTACCTATGAGTGTAGAGGGCCGAGGTACCGATTTAATTGAATATGTAAAATTAAAGACAGATATACCATCAGGTATTTGTCCTGTACCATTTTGGATAGAGGGAGATCTTCAAAATCCAGAGACTATTGAAATTGATTATGAAGGAAATGTAACTCTCTGTCCAGGAATCTGTCTTGGTAACACCAATATTCAATCTCTAACTAAAATTATTAATGATTATGATGTGGATAAACACAGTGTTTTATCGATAATTTGGAAGGAAGGACCTATAGGATTATTAAAAATCGCTGAAGAACATGGATATCAACATACTCAGAAATTTGCTAATGAATGTCATCTCTGTTATGAATTGAGGAAATTTTTACAACCAATTTATCCATACTCATTAGTTCCGAAAGAATGCTATTAGATTAGAAAGAAGTTATTAAAATTAAGATTCCAACAAAAATAAATATGGATGTAGAAATTAACTTTAGGTAAAATTTAGGTATTTTTTGTGCTATAAAGGCACCTAAAAGGATTCCTATCCATGCTACAGAAACTAGTGCTAAAAATGCGCCTAACCAAACTTCGATTGGAAACGTGTAAATTGAAGAAAGAGTTATTGTTAATAGTTGTGTTTTATCTCCTAATTCCATTATAAATATATATAGAAATCCAGCTAAATATGGGTTATTCTTAAATTTTGAATATCTTATTGAAAAATTATTTGCATTTTTTGTTTCCTTCTGGTTATCTTCTTTTGAATCAATATGAGTTTTTTTTCTTTCTAAATAAAGTTTTTTAAGCTTGAGTGCTTCCAGAATTCCTATTATAATAAAAAAAATCCCAGAAACAATTGAAATTATAAAAAGTGGAATAAACGTCGTGATAACAGTGCCAAAAAAGACTCCAATTGTAACAAGGATTGCAAATCCAAATGTAACTCCAATTCCTACTTTATAGAATTTCTTGTATTCTAAAGCGAGATTGAATACTATTAGTTGAGTTTTGTCTCCTAATTCACCAAGAAATAATATACCATAAGTGATGAGAAAAGTTACTATATCCACATTTTTTAGAATTAAAAATAATTAAAATCTATTTGTAAGTATGGATTAGATTTCATATGGAAAAGATTTATAACAAAATTGTTAATGGCAAATTTGGAGATGAAAAATTCCTATTAGGAAACGAAGCAATAGTTCGTGGTGCTTTAGAAAGTGGAGTAGATGTTTATACGTATTATCCTGGCACACCGAGTTCTGAAGTAGGAGAAATTTTTATGGAAACTTTCAAAGAAGTAGGAATGAAATGGGTGGAAAGTAGTATTAATGAAAAAGTGGCGATGGAAGTTGCAGGTGCTGCGTATGCTAGGGGTGCTGCTGCTATGGTTGGAATGAAAAATGTAGGGTTAAATGTTGCTTCAGATCCTCTATTTGCTCTTGCCACTACATGCCCAAAAAACAAGAATTCGGCATTAGTCATTTTAGTTGCTGATGATCCACAACAGCATTCGAGTGCAGTAGAAATGGATTCTCGAAATTTTTTAAAACTTTTTAAAATACCTGCTTTAGAACCCAGTAATCCACAGGAATGTTTAGATTTTACTAAAGAAGCATTTGAAATATCGAGGGAATTAAAACTTCCAGTAGTATTAAGGACTGTTACGATGGTTTCTCATGCCAGAAGTAATGTGTGTATTGGAGAAATAAAAGAATCAGGAATTGAAAGCGAATTTGATTTATCTAAGGAGCTTAATGTTGCATTAAGAATCTATTTTCTGAAAATGAAGGAAAATCATATTTATGATAGAATGAATCGAGCCTTAAAACTATCCGAAGAAAGCTCCCTAAATATAATTGAAAATGAGCAGGAAAAAAATGAATATGAGTTAGGAATCATCACTAGTGGTGTGTCATATAGTTATATCCAAGAGGCATTAGATTTTCTAGAATTAAAGGCACCAATTCTTAAAATTGGTTTCATAAATCCTCTTCCAGAGAGATTAATTATTAAATTCCTTAAACAATTTAAACAAGTATTGGTTGTGGAAGAAAATGACCCTTATATTGAAACACAAGTTCTTGCTATTGCTCAAAAAAATGGACTTGAAGTAAAGATTCATGGTAAAGATCCTTTTTCTTATTCTAAAGAATATTCTTTATTACCTTTTGTTGGTGAATTAAATCCTACTAAAGTTGCTTTAGCTTTAATAAAAATATCTAATTTAAAACCAAAAATAGATTTAAACCAAATTATTGAGAAAAAATATGATGTAATAGCAAGAAAACCTATATTGTGCGCAGGATGTCCGCATCGAACAACGGGATATGCATTGAAAACAGCTGTTAAAAAAATTAAGTTAAATACAGGAAATAAAGTTTATTTTTACCAAGATATTGGTTGTTATACTCTTTTAGCCCTCCCTCCTTTCTCATTTGCTAATGTTAAGTACTGTATGGGATCAAGTATAGCTTTAGCTCAAGGAGTTGCTCAAACAAGTAAAAGTCTGAATATCGCAATCATAGGAGATGGAACTTTTTTTCATTCTGGAATTCCAGCGCTTTTAAATGGTATTTATAATAGGACTCCAATTTTAGTATTAATATTAGATAATGGATGGATCGGAATGACAGGGCAACAACCCCATCCAGGGAGCGATACACGCTATTATGAAGAAGGAAATTTTAAGAAGAGGATAGATTTGGAAGAGTTTTTACGGGGTACTGGAGCTATCACTACGGTAATTAACCATAATGAAATTGAAGATGAATCTTATTATTCAAAATTAAAAGATATCATTTATGAAAAAGGAATTGATGTCTTAGAAAATAAAAACATACATGTTATTCTTATAAAAGATGAATGCATTCAGAAGATTGTTAAAAGAAAAGCACCAATATTAAGATACGTTAATACTGAATTATGTAATAATTGTGCGTTATGCTATAGTCAATTTTTATGTCCTGCTATTAATAAAAGGGAAGATAATGCCTATATTGATTCAAATTTATGCCTAGGTTGTGGTATATGCGAAGAAATTTGTCCAAATGACGCTATTACTAGGGAGGCGCCATAATGAATTTCGATAATTATACCATTGTAATCACAGGTCTAGGTGGGCAAGGATTGATTAAACTTTTACAGATCCTAGGTAATGCTCTGAAGAATAATAATTATAAGGTAATAACTTCTGAGACGCATGGTCTTAGCCAGAGAGGGGGTAAAGTAACATGCTTTCTTTGCTTTGGAAATAAAATAAATGCCCCAATACCAATGATAGGAACAGCTGATATGATAATTGCTCTAGAAGAGAGCAGTATATTAGATGTGTTACAATATGCTAAACCTAATAAGAGCACTAAATTAATAATTTCTTCTTATGAGAAGCAAATAATAGATGTAGAATATACTTCTCTAAAATATTTATTAAATGTTCTATTTGAAACTTCAGATTATATTTACTTTATTCCAGCTATGGAAATTGCAGTAAGATATACTGGAAATTTAAAAACTATGAATAGCGTTTTGTTAGGCTACATCCTGAAGTTCCTTCCGTTAGATAAAAAGATTCTTGAGGAATCAATTTCAAACAATTTTTCAGAAAAGACTTTAGAACTTAATTTAATTGCATTTAAAGAAGGACTTAAACTATAAATGTTTTTGAAGGTTTGAAATCTTTTTCTTTAATTTTTTGATTCTTGATTCAAACCCATTAAAATCTTGGAAATCTTCGAGAATTTTCAACCCTTGTTTATAATAGTTAATCGCTTTGATATAATCCTTCTTTTTCTCTGATTTTTCTCCTACTTTTAAAGCATACTCAAGTTCTAATTCTTTAATCTTCTTGTCAAGTTCTAATACCATAAATGAAATTCGTCCAATATCATCTTTTAAGTCAAAACCAGAGGCTAAAAATAATGCCTTCTCATATTCTCTTTGTGCTTCTTTATATGCTAATCCTTTTTCGGCAGTTTCAGCTTTTTTAAGGAAATTATTTATTGAAACTTTCACTTCTTCTTCACTCATGTGCTTTGCATTTTCTTTTAACTCATTTATATCGTCCTCACTAGTGATTAATGAAGAGATTAGTTCATTATTAGCTATACGTACCGCGCGAGATTCATGAAAATTACTAATTGTATCTTCAGCAACCTCAATTGCAGTAGGAATAATTATTTTCTTTTCAATAAGTTGGTAAACTTCATAAAGTATCTTATTTGCGTCAATGTGAACTATTTTTTGAACTTCATCGATTAAATTGATGACAAAAAAGAAAGCCTTGGAAGCAAGTAATTTCTCTGCAAAATCCATTATTGCTTTTTGAATAGGATTTCTCTTAATTAGTTCTAATTCACCAGGCAAAAATGTATGAGTTAAAACCATAGGGAAGACTAATTTAACATTAAAAGTATCAACCATAAAATCGACTGTATCTGTAAAATGCATCATTCCTTTTCTTAAATGTTCGTTAATTTTATCAAGATATCGACTTTCATAATCACTTAAAAACTCATTAACAAGAGCTTTCAAACTATCAGAAGCTTTATGATCTAAAACTAAACAAATTCTAATAAATTCCCCGTCTTTAAGTAAAATGTTGAATTTTTCATATTGAAATTCATAGAATTGATGGGTTTTTCTATTATTTGCATCTCCGTTTGATGCATTGCTCGACACGGAAAAGGAGATATTTGCTTGGATAAATCCTGTTAATAATTGTGTATTTACTCCCGCTCCAGACATCGGATAATCAATTATTGCTAACCCAGACTCTTTAGCCATTAATAAAATGTGTTTTATGTTCAAAACATCTAAGAATTTCTGCCATATCAAGTCTTGGAACATTTGAATACGTTTTTCTTCAGAATCAATGATCGTGAATTTTAAATTTTGATTTAGATTCAAACCAAATTTTTCAAGTTGAGCTTTAACACACTCTTTACAGAAATCTGGATATTTCGCACATTTATTTTTATCTATTCCACAATCAAATCCGATTGGGCTAATCTGAAAATATACCATTTAAATCTTATACGTCTATATGCTTACATGTAAATTGATATTAAGTTTTATAAAAATATTTTTATTAATGTTGCTTATCTAAATTCTTCGCATAAAAATAATAAATTTAAGACATTTATAGCTTTAGAACCACTAAGATTCTGTGATATTATAACGAAAATTTAAATTTCAATAAAAAAATTGAATTTAGGAAGACATCAGATGATTTAGCAATGATTAAATCATTAATAAAAAAAAAAAAGTAAATATTTTCTTAAATTAGATTTATATTTGATACCTTTCGTTTATAACTGTTTGAAATTGTATATTTGAACGAGGGCTCTCCTGGTAGCCTCCTCGTTTTGATACAAGATAAAACTGTGCCATGCTCTGATCATGAATTAAAGTAATCCCTCGCCATTTGTTATCCTCAGAATTAAATTCTACTACCTTTCCAAGAGCAACACCTTCTCGAGTGGAATACTTGAAGCTTAATCTGCCTAAAATATTTATAAATTCATCATGATATTCAGCTACTTTACGTTGAGGCTTATCTTTAAACCTTAATGCTTCAATGGAAAAAGCTTTTAGAATATCCTTGCTCATAGACTTCCATGCTTTTGGATTAGCATAAAATTCAGTACCGATAAATTCTCCATTAATAAATACTACAATTCCACACTGATTTTCTACATTTTTGAAATGCTTTACAATATCATCAGTTTTTTTTTCAGATTCTTTAGTCATTTCGAGATAACTTTGAGTAGGAGCAACTGCAAGGCCATAATTCATCTCTGCTCTATGTGATTGAATCTCACTCCATACAGCGCCCTGACCTGCTGCTGAAATAGCTTCATAAGCAACATTAGGGTGAAGTCTTGTTTTTGCAGACTTAAATCCACGACCTTTTGTGTACCTCCATCTTGATTGTTCTACACATTTAGCCGGTATTGTATATTTTTGTTTATCAGTACCAGGATTATGACTGACAACTCTTTGTTTTCCTCCAACAGGTAACAAAATAGGTTCCCATATTGTTCTATCCTGCTTACCACCGTGAACTGTCATTCCGAATGGAATCAATATTTGTTTAACGCTTTTATTTATAACTTCCAACTGACCTACGGTGTCAGTTTCGAGAATATCTATTAATTCTAATTCTTCAGCTTCTTTTATGCTAATAAAATC